>CAZMEA010000004.1:0-47910 GCA_964565135.1 uncultured Woeseiaceae bacterium | reverse complement strand
CACCGTGCGACTGCTGCTGGTTCCCTGGTCGATCGCGGCTATGTACGTCACCGGTTTTCTCCTTGCGTGTAATACGCGTAAATCGGCTGTTTGACCCGGACGCGCTGGCAACGCTCGTCGGGCTCGCCACCATTGCCCTGTTCCTCTGCGATCGCCGAAAGTTCCTCGAGCACGTGTGCCGGCCACGCCGTTACCTTGCGACGATTGAGGTCGACATGCAGTGACATCCACTCCGCGGTCGCCGCCAGGTAGCCCTTCTCGGCGTGATACATGCGCTGGAACTGGTGGATGCGCTTTTGATCGTAGGCCAGCAGCGTCATCGTCACGACGTACGGCTCGTCGAGCTTGAGTTCCTGCTGGTAGGTCACGTGCGTGTCGACGGCAAACGTGGACCCGCGCGTCGTCGCGATGTACTCGTCGGTGATACCGATACGCGCCCACAAGGCATCGACACCCAGGTCAAACGCAAGTACGTAGTACGCCACGTTCATGTGGTCGTTGTAGTCGATCCACTCCGGGAGAACGCGGCCCTCGGTGATCGGCATGCCCTCAAAATGGTGCCTGGACAAATCGCTCTCCTAGGTATTCGCGAGCTCGGGACGGTGACGAAAGTGCTCCAGGGCATCCGGATTCGCCAGCGCATCGGTATTCTTGACGGGCTCGCCGTGCACGACGGCACGCACAGCGAGTTCCACGATCTTCCCGCTGATCGTGCGCGGAATGTCCGGCACTGCAAGAATTTTTGCAGGCACGTGTCTCGGCGTCGCGTTTACACGTATGACCTGCCGAATTCGGTCGCGAAGGTCATCATCCAGCACGACCCCGGTCGCGAGCACGACAAACAGAACTACGCGTACGTCGTCTTCCCAGTCCTGGCCGATCGCGATGCTCTCGACGACTTCATCGAGCTTTTCGACCTGGCGATAGATTTCGGCCGTGCCGATGCGCACTCCACCCGGATTCAGGACGGCGTCGGATCTGCCGTAGATGATCATTCCACCGGACTCCGTGATCTCCGCGAAGTCGCCGTGCGCCCATACGCCGGGAAAACGTTCGAAGTAGGCAGCGTGATACCGAGCGCCGTCAGGATCATTCCAGAAACCGACGGGCATCGACGGAAACGCGTTCTTGCAGACGAGCTCGCCGCTGGCACCCCGGACGCTCTGGCCGCTGTCATCAAACACGTCGACGTCCATACCCAGCGCGAGGCACTGCAGTTCGCCTCGATGGACGGGCAGCGCGGGGTTGCCACCGGCAAAGCAGCTGATGATGTCGGTGCCGCCAGAGATCGAGGCTAGCTGGGCGTCGGGCGCGACGTCCCTGTAGACAAAATCGAAACCGGCCGGCGCCAGCGGCGACCCGGTCGAGAGCACGGCGCGGATGCTCGACAGGTCGAACTCGCCGCCCGGCTTGATACCCGCTTTCTCCTGGGCCGCGATAAATTTCGCGCTCGTCCCGAATATCGAGATGCGCTCTCGCTCCGCCATCTCCCAGAGCACACGACCATCGCGCGCAAACGGCGCACCGTCGAACAGCACGAGAGTCGCACCCGACGCCAGGCCGCTGGCCAGCCAGTTCCACATCATCCAGCCGCAGGTCGTGAAGTAGAACAACACGTCGTCGCTGCGAAGATCGCAGTGCAGAACCTGCTCCTTGAGATGCTGCAACAGCGTGCCGCCGGCGCCGTGAACGATGCACTTCGGTACGCCCGTCGTGCCCGAGGAATAAAGAACGTAGACCGGGTGTGCGAACGGAAGGGACTCGAACGTGAGAGCCGCATCTGAACGCCCGAACTCACCGAACCATTCTGACCCTTCCGGCAAGGCCGCATCGCCCAGGAACGGCACGATGATCGAGTGTTCGATGTCAGGGATTTGCGCCAGCACCCTGCCGAGCACGTCCAGGCTGGAAAGTCGTTTGCCGTTGTAGACGTAGCCGTCTGCGCAGAACAACACCTTCGGCTGAATCTGGCCGAATCGATCCACGATGCCGTTGCTGCCGAAATCGGGTGAACAGGATGACCAGATCGCGCCAACGGACGTCGTCGCGAGCATCGCAATGACGGCTTCCGGGCAGTTCGGCAGCAGGCCGGCGACCCGATCGCCGACGGTAACGCCGGCGGACCGCAGGCCATCGGCCGTTTTCGCAACTAACCGTTGCAGTTCGTCGTAACTCACCTCGCGCCGGTCGCCCGCCTCACCTACGAACACGAGCGCCGGCTTCGCCCCCGAATGGCGCAGGAGCTGATCGGCGAAGTTCAGGCGCGCACCCTGAAACCAGCGCGCGGTCGTCAGGTCACCTGGCTGCGAGAAGACCGATTCAGCCGCCGTATCGAACTGCACATCGCAGAAGTCCGCGATGGCGGTCCAGAAGGCGGCCGGTTCAGCGATCGACCACGCATGCAGGTCCGCATAGTCCTTCCTGCCCTGGCGCTGCATGAAGCGATGCATCCCGGTAGCCGCGCTACGCGCTTCGTCCGGCTGCCAGACAATACGGTTGTCTGCCCTGTGTTCCGTCATAAGCCAACGTCCCCCAACGCGCGATTATTGCAGCTGGCGCCGAAGCATTCATCGGCTGCGTGAGAACCGATCGTGCTTGTCCGAATCAGCATCATGCGCGCATACTCGCACCGCCCGCGAGCAACGGGGTCCGGATGACCCTGCAACGCGGGAATACAGAGCTGAGGAAGGAACCATGGGAACAGCCATCGCGGCAGCCGTCGTCATAGTCCTGGTCGTGCTCGCGTTCGCGACGCGCGGCGCATTGAAGAAAATCGGTGCACGGCCACTGCCGGCCGCGCTTCGTCCCGGCAGCACGCTGCCTGAGTTTTCGGCGGTGAGCGAAGACGGCGAACCACTGTCCTCGAACGACCTGCGCGGGAAGCCGGCCGTCATCCTCTTCGTGAGGGGCAACTGGTGTCCGTTTTGTTCTCGCCAGGTGGCGGATCTCACGAAGTACTATCGCCAGATCGATGAGCTGGGCGCGCGCCTGATACTGATAACGCCGAAGCCACTGGAAACAACCCGTCGGGTTGCGGAGTTCTTCGAGTTCGACTTTGACTACTGGCTGGATCCCGATTTGGCGGTGGGCAGCGCGATGGGCCTCGTGCAGTCGGGCGGCGTGCCGGATGAGCACAAAGAGGAATACGGGGAAGACACGCTCTGGCCGGCCGCGGTCGTCGTCGATGGCGATGGCGTCGTTCGCTATGCGAGCATCTCCAAGCTCATTGCGGATCGGCCCAATCCGCAGAAATTCGTCGCTGCGCTGGAAGCGCTGCAAGCCTAGAGGCGGCGGTCACTCCCGGTCTAATCGGGCGCGCCGGGCGCCGCCGCGATGATGCGCCGCGCCTGTTCATCCGCGACAACATTGGTCGGGTGATCCGACGCGTCGGCTTCTTTGAAAATCGTCGTCAGTCGAGGGCCAATGGCGGACACCCGGCGCAGAACTTCATCGTCATCGGCATCGCCGTAGTACTCACTGGCCACATTGATAATGCCGCCGGCATTGATAACGTAGTCCGGCGCATACAGAACGCCGGCATCGAACAGTCGCTGACCGTCTTCCGGCGTCGCCAGCTGATTGTTCGCCCCGCCGGCCACGATGCCGGCCTTCAACTGCGGGATGCTGTCTTCGGTGAGGATGGCGCCGAGTGCGCAGGGTGCAACGACGTCGACGTCAGCGAATAGAATGTCGTCCAGGCTTCCGGCCTCGGCGCCGAATTCGGCGACAACTCGAGCGACACGCTGCTCGTCGATGTCGGCGACCACCAGTGACGCGCCAGCCTCGTGCAGGTAGCGGCACAGGTGATACCCGACGTTGCCGACACCCTGAACTGCGACCCGAAGGCCCCTCATGTCATCGCGCCCGAGCCGGAACTGCACCGCGGCCTCGATACCCTTGAAAATGCCCCAGCTGGTTTTCGGCGACGGATCACCGCCCGCCTGGCCGTCCTTTTTGGGTAGCCCCGTCACATAGCGGGTCCGGCGCGAGATGACCTCCATGATGTCGACCCGCATGCCGACATCCTCAGCCGTGACGTAGGCACCGTCCATGCGCTCGACAAAACCGCCGAACGCTTCAAACAGGGCATCCGATTCCACGAAGTCCGGCGACTTGATGATTACCGCCTTGCCGCCACCAAGCTTCAGGCCCGCCATGGCGTTCTTGTAACTCATGCCTTGCGACAGGCGCAGCACGTCGGTCACCGCCTCGGCCTCGGTCGCATACGTCCACATGCGCGCGCCGCCCGCCGCCGGACCGAGTACCGTCGAATGAATGGCGATGATGGCATGCAGGCCACTGGCCGGGTCGTGGCAAAACTGGACGCGTTCGTGCGCGTCGAAGGCGGAATTCTCGAATACGGACATGCGGGTAACCGGCGACAGAGGGCGAAGGCGCGCGGATTCTATCACCGGCCCCGCAATTGGTCACCGGTGAAACTGTTGCTCAGTAAGGCGCCCCGACGGCCTTGCACAAAAATCGCATCAGTGGCTCGGCCGCGCCGATGCTCTTCGTTACCTGTCGCTGGAATCCGTCCGCCAGCACGTCTTCGACCGGCAGCTCCTTCACCGCGATGAAGTCCTTGCGTTTGATGTCCTCGAGCAGCGGATGATCGCGGTCGAAACCACGCGGGGCACGCGTCAGCGATTCGCCGCCCAGGTTGAAGTGTCGACGAAAACGCTTGTCGTCACGCGCTCGCTCCCACTCTGTCGGCTTGTCCACGATGCGACGCCGAATTTGTGCCAGAGGCTCGGACGCCGGGCGCCACATGCCGGCGCCGATGAATGCACTGTCGGGCTCAATGTGCAGATAGAAGCCCGGTGCGTGCACGTCGCGGCCGAGCTCGTGGCGAAACTGTATGCCGATGTTGGTCTTGTAGGGCGTCTTGTCACGGGAGAACCGCGTGTCCCGGTACACCCGCATCAGCGAACCGCCGCTGCGTTTGGGAATCGCCGTAAATCGTGGCGCCACCTCGCCCAGTGGCTCATACATCTCGTCGATAAAGTGCAGCGCCGGGTCCAGTACGTGCTCTTCGTAACGCGCCTTGTTCGCGTTGAACCACTCGCGATCGTTGTTGGCCCGTAGCTCCCGCAAAAACGCGAGCGTCGATTCATTGAAGGGGGATTTGCGGCCGGCCATGGCGTTGTTGCCTCCAACACGATGCGAACCCTGGAAGGGCGATTGAGATCTTTTCGAAACGAGAGCACCCGCTGCGCATCCTGCCGGTGCGCCGATGCCGTAAAGCCCCTCGTGTGCAGCCGACAGCAATCGGCCGAGTCGTCTGCCCCGCTCACGGGACTCTTGATGAGTCGAGGCGCGCGTGACGACTACTCTGCGATAACGTTTTCCGCTTGTGGACCTTTCGCGGCCTCCGCCACCTCCATAGTCACCTTCTGACCTTCTTTCAGGGTCTTGAAGCCTTCCATGAGTATCGCACTGTGATGAACGAAAACGTCCTGACCGCCTTCCCGCTCGATGAACCCGAAACCCTTCGAGTCATTGAACCACTTGACAGTCCCGCTAACTCTCTCGCCTGACATAGTGACCTCTTTCTTGCTTTCCGGATCGCTCCGGCTTCCCTACTGGCCCTCTCACGAGTCCAAAATCAGTGTACTCGCCCACCCCGGGAGGCGCATCTTTTGCACGGTTTGATGCCCTTTTGATTGCACCAGCAAGATGCAGGCGTTTCGGTTTTATTTGACATAACAGCGATATGGAGAGCTATTCGAGATTCTTGTGAAACCCCGGGAAACAGGAGGCCGACGCTGCGTTTGCGGTTTTCAGGCGCCTTCCATCCCGCGCTGGACAGATCCCGCCGGCTGCCTCAGAGGCGCCGCGTCTGGGCTACTATGCGGCCTTTGATCAGTGGCCATGGAGCCGCCGGAATGAGCCTCGATACGATCGACCACAAGATCCTCCGTGAGCTAACCCGGGATGCCCGCATTTCCTGGGTCGAATTGAGTGAACGCGTCGACCTGTCTGCGTCAGCGTGCCAGCGACGGGTGCAATCCTTGCAGGACGCCGGCGTCATCACCGGCTTTGCGGCGAGGGTCGATCCACAGGCAATGGGGTACGACGTCGAGGCCTATCTGTCCGTGCGTGTCGAGCGTCATGACGTCAAGAGCGCGCAGGAATTTCGCAAGGCGATCTCCCGCTACCCGGAGGTGCGAACCTGCCGGATGATGACGGGCGATATCGACTTCCTGCTGCGGGTTATCGCGAAGGACGTTCGCTCCTACGGCCGCTTTGTCGAAGAAAAAATCCTGAGCCTGCCGGGCGTAACCGACGCGTCGACGTCGATCGTACTCGACCAGATCAAGGTCGATGCAGACGGCTTCGACTAGGCGATCCCGACCAGGGCGATCAGCGGCTCCGCAAACAGCGAAATCGTTATCAGGCTGATGACGCCGATCAACAGTGCCGCGAACAAACCGAGCGCGAACGGCTTCATGCCGATCGAACGCATACCGGAGAACAGGGACGTCAGACCGACCGCCGACATGGCGACCAGCAGACATTCCTCTGCAGCGCCGCGAATGAACCGGGTCACCTGGTCCCACGTGTCGGGCGACAACACGCCGAACGGCTGATCACCGATATCGCCGATCGTGCGCAGCGTCGACATCAGCGCAAAGCCGACGATGAACCAGGGAATCATCGACAGCCAACTGATGTTCTGCTCATCGAGGTGCGACTTTCTGTCGGCTGCGTAGAGAACGCCGACCAGCGGAATCACGGCGATCATGCACAGATTCCGGACCAGCTTGGTCACCGTTGCTATGTCGAGCGCCGCGGGCGCGCTGTACTGGTCCTCATACATCAGGCCAGCACCGGCTACCTGGGCCGTTTCGTGGATGGACGTACCAAGGAACAGGCCGGCCAGCTCCGGGCGCGTTTCGAACAGCGCATGTGCAAGGATCGGGTAACCGAACATCGCTGCAAGACCGAAAACGGTGATGCACGCGATCGCGTAACTCACTTCGGTTTCACGCGCCTTGATCAGCGGCGCCGTGGCGACGATGGCCGTGGCGCCGCAGATGCTCGTACCGACGGCGATCAGCCCGCTGAGCTGTCTCGACAGGCCGATGCGACGGCCGAGGGCACCCACGGTGGTGAGACCAATGGCAATCGCGGCAATGACAAACGGTAAAGCCACCAGGGTGAACTTGCCGGCGCCGAACAGGCTCAGGCGGATGCCGAGCAGCATGATGCCTATTCTGAGTATCGTCGACGCGCAAAACTTGAGACCGCTCGCCAGACGATCGGGCACGCCGACCGTGTTTGCGATCAGCATGCCGATGATGATGGCCATCATGATGTCGCTGACCGGGGATCGCTCGAAACCGAGCAGACTGGTCCCGACGAAGTCGGCTGCATAGCCAGCAGAAAAAGCGACGCCGATGGCGAGCGCTACGCCGCTCCACCAGCCGGTGGATGTCGGATTAAATGTGGACAAGATTATGGCTCCGATAAGACTACGTATGAGTGGCGACAGGCTAGTGGCGACGGGCCACCATGGCCGGACTGAGATCGGACGTTGAGCGGCAACCCATCAGCAGCATGTCGCGCTCCAGTTCGTCTCGCAGCAGGCGGGTCGCACGTCGGACGCCCTCCTCGCCGCCTCCGGCCAGTGCGTATAAATAGAATCGCCCACCCGAGCAGGCGGTCGCGCCAAGCGCCAGCGCTTTCAGGATGTGCGTGCCGCGGCGAATACCGCCGTCGACGATGATTTCGATCTCGCCGCCCACCGCATCGACAATCGACGAGAGCTGGTCGAACGGCGATCGCGAGCCGTCCAGCTGCCTGCCGCCGTGATTGGAAATCATGATGGCCGAAGCACCGGCTTCGACAGCGCGACGCGCATCGTCGACGGACATGACCCCTTTGATGACAAACGGCCCTGCCCAATCCTCGGCGAGGCGCGCTGCGTCGTCCCAGCTGATCTCGCGAGACAGATGTTTGTTGAGGTACTGGGCGATCGACGATGAGACACTCGAGCCGGTATCCAGGTACGGTGAAACGTTTGGCAGGTCGAATTTGTCGCGCAGCAGATAGTCAATGCTCCACGAGGGATGCAGCGCGAAGCTGAACAGGCTGCGTGGCGTCAGTCGCGGCGGTGTCGTCATCCCCGTCAGGTAGTCGCGTTCACGATTACCGGCGACGATGGTGTCGACGGTCAACGCAAGAACGTCGAAGTTTGCGGCCTTGCAGCGCGCAAGCAGATCTTCGTTGATGCCCGGGTCATTGTGCAGATAGATCTGAAACATTTTCGGGCCGGTGGTCGCCGCACCCATTTCCTCGATGCTGCGGGTACCGATCGTCGAAATACCAAACAGCGTGCCGAATTCCTCTGCCACTGCCGCGATGGCACGTTCGCCTTCGTGATGAAACAGGCGCTGCATGGCCGTCGGCGAGAAAAAGATGGGCAAACCGAGTGTTTGTCCCAGCGCCTTCGTCGTCAGGTCGATCGTATCCACGCCGGCCAGCACATTCGGTACGAGGTCGACGTCATCGAACGCAGCGGTATTCCGGGCCAGCGTGACCTCGTCGTCAGCGCCGCCGTCAATGTAATGAAAAATCGGCGATGGCAGTCGCTGCTTTGCGAGCGCGCGAAAGTCCCGCGTGCGATAGCAGTCTTTTAGGCGCACCCGCATTCTCCGACGGTTTGGCGTTTGGCGACGGCGAAGCCTATCACGCCGCGTCGCGAGCCGCCCTGCGAATGCGCCGCTGCTTCCACACCCTGTAGCCTTCCAGCCCCGCAAGCACGCCCAGGTGCAGGAACGCGCCGCCGGGGTTGAACGCAACCAGTAGCCAGTGCGCGAACACCAGAACGGCTGCGATGTAGACGAGACGATGCAGACGTCGCCATCCTGCTTTCAGCATTCGAACGGACAGGTCGTTGCTCGTCAGCGCGAGAATCGCAAAGGCGGCGAAGGCGACCCATGCGGTCAGGTACCCGGGATCGCTCGCTTCGTCGACGACGTCTGCCAGTAGTCCCGTCCTGCCGACGTAGACCACCGTATGCAGAGCGGCATACGCAAAGCTCGCCACGCCGAAGGCCCGACGGTGGCGCATCAGCCAGCGCGAAACCGACTGACCCGGAAGCATCAGCGCGATCGGCGTGGCCGCCATTGCCACGATCATCAAGCGGGCGGACAGCTCGCCGGTCACGTGAACGATCTCGCCGTAGAACAGTCGCTCCGTCAGGTATGCCCACACCAGGTAGGCGAACGGGACCGCCAACAGCAGCCACAAAACGGCTTTGGTGGTCGATCGACTCATCGCGTAAACCCTCTCCGGAAGCACCGGCACAAATGCGAATGATTCGCATTATTGACCGAATCAGGGGACTGATCTAGCATGCGTGGACGCCTATACATGCTCTTCGGAGGATTTCCGCATGTCACGTTTCAGATTTCTCGGCTCGATAATGGCCGCGCTCCTTCTCAGCCAGTCTGCCCTGGCCGCTGATCTACTGGATGCCAACGCCGCGAGCGAAGAGGCAATAGCCGGCGCCGCAGACGCGGGCACCGCAGCCAGTATCGTTGCCGCCCGGCCGTTCGCGACCGTCGGCGAACTCAATACCCTGCTCAGCGCAACCATGAACGAGGACGACCTCGAGTCTCTGTACGGCAAGCTGTTCGTACCGATCAACCTGAACACGGCATCGCGCGAAGACATTCTGCTCATTCCGGGCGTCGGCCGAAAGATGGCGCACGAATTCGAGGAGTACCGTCCATACAGCAGCATGGAACAATTCCGACGCGAAATCGGCAAATACGTTGACGAGGACGAAGTCGCGCGGCTGGAGATGTACGTCACGCTCGACTGATTAGCGCACGCTCTTAAGCGCCCGGCGCAGGAAAGCGGTCCTGCGCCGGGCTAATCACGGGAACCCCATCCCGCCCGGACCTGTCAGAGGACGGGCAGCGCGCACACACTACCCCGAGTTATCTGTAAGCGCGCCACGCGCCTTGTTACCATTTGGCGCTGGATAATCGTTTCATCTGTCAGGACGTCGATGACCTCAGTTGTTTCCCACCAGGACCGTGCCGTCGCGCGGTGGCTTCTCGTATGTTGCGCGCTCGTGGCGGCCATGGTGCTGCTGGGCGGCGTCACCCGATTGACGGGATCGGGCCTGTCCATGGTCGACTGGCGTCCGGTTACCGGCATCTTGCCGCCGCTCAGCGACGACGCCTGGCAGCGGACGTTCGAGATGTACCAGCAGTCTCCCGAGTTCCTGAAAAAGAACTCGTACATGGACGTCGATGCCTTCAAGGGCATCTTCTGGTTGGAGTACCTGCATCGAGTGCTTGGCCGACTGATCGGCATCGCTTTTTTCGTCCCAATGGTCTGGTTCCTCGCGCGAGGGTATATCCGCTGGTCGAAGTCGCCTCGCTATTTCTTCATGCTGTTGCTCGGCGGGATGCAGGGTCTGCTCGGCTGGTACATGGTCAAAAGCGGTCTTGTGGACAATCCGGCTGTCAGCCAGTACCGGCTAACGGCCCATTTGATGTCTGCGTTTATTATTCTCGCCTTCATGTGGTGGACGGCGCTGTCCCTGTTGCATCCGGCAGACGGCCGTGAGCGACACCCCTGGTTCGGCAAGACCGTCGCGCTGACCGGCCTGATCACGCTGACCATCATTTCAGGCGGATTTGTAGCCGGGCTCAAGGCCGGCAAGCTGTACAACACGTTCCCGATGATGGGCGACTACTGGGTACCGCCAGGACTGATGGCGCTGGAGCCCGCGTGGCGCAATTTCTTCGACAATCACGCGACGGTGCAATTCGATCATCGAATCCTCGCAATGACGACCTTTGCGTTGATCGTCGCTTACTGGCTCCGCATCCGTAAGACGGACCTGCCGGCGCGCGTGAAGAAGGGCGTGAACGCGCTTCTGCACACGGCGGTTCTGCAGGTGGCTCTCGGTATCTCGACCTTGCTGCTGGTTGTGCCCATCCCGCTGGCCGCCGCGCACCAGGCAACCGGGCTCTTGCTGTTTACCGTGTCGATCTATCTTTGCCACGGGCTGGCCGGTAGTCCGGTCCGCGACAGCGTGCCATCGTCGCAGGCTGCACCGGCAACCTGAGACATCGCGTGACGCTGCGCAGGCGATGACTCCGGAACGCTTCGCGAAGCTTCGCTCCACGCTCGACCGCCGCCAGCCCGATTTGACGGTCCTGGCGGAAAACACGCACAAGACCCATAACATTGCCGCGATGCTGCGCACGGCAGACGCCGTCGGGCTGTTCACCGTGCACGCCGTCTTTGAGACAACGGAGTTTCGCCATCACCATATGATCTCCGGCGGCGCCCGGAAGTGGGTCAAGCTGGAACTGCACAAGACGACAAGGGACGCGGCGAATTCCCTTCAGCAAGCAGGCTACCGCCTGCTCGCGGCACATCCTGCGAACAATGCGGTCGACTACCGGGATGTCGACTACACGCAGAAAACCGCGCTCGTGATGGGCTCGGAACTCAATGGCATTAGCGACGATGCGGCAGATCTCGTTGACGAGTTTGTCAGCGTACCGATGGAAGGGATGGGCGCATCACTGAACGTGTCCGTTGCGGCCGCGCTGCTCTTGTATGAAGCGCGTCGTCAGCGGGAACGGGCGGGTCTGTACAACACCTGCCGCATCCCCGTCGACGTCTACGCGACTACGTTGTTCGAGTGGGCCTACCCCGACCTCGCGGCCAGGTGCCGACAGAAGCGCCTCCCATACCCGGAACTGGGCCCGAACGGAGAACTCCTCTCTAACCCGTTGACGGATCTCTAGCGCGCTCAGCCGGCGCTGACATTCTCCAGCGCAACGTCGAGCGCTTCGATCAGATCGTCCGCGTCCTCCAGACCGACAGACAGTCTCACCAGGCCATCGATAATGCCCACACGCTGGCGCTCTTCCGGCGCGACCGCCGCATGCGTCATCGTCGCCGGGTGGGTAACAAGCGACTCCATGGAGCCCAGGTTCTCGGCGAGCGACCACAACTCGATGGAGTCCATGAACTGTTTGCCGGCGTCCAGTCCGCCTTTCACCTCGAACCACATCATGGCCCCGAAGCCGGTCGCCTGGCTGCTGGCGAGTTCGTGTTGCGGGAAGGACTCGAGTCCGGGATAGGCAACCTGCGCGACTTTCGGATGCGCTTCGAGGTAACGCGCGATCGCCATGGCGTTAGCTGATTGCTGGTCGAGGCGGACTGAAAGAGTTTTCGTACCCTGCAAGGTCAGAAACGCCACCATCGGTGACATGATCGAGCCGGTAGTGTTTTGCACGAAACGTAACTTCTCATCGAGTTCGGCCGACCGCGCGATGACCGCCCCACCGACAGTTGCGTTGTGACCGTCAAAATACTTGGTCGTGCTGTGCAGCGACAGATCGGCACCGAGCTCCAGCGGGAGCTGGTAATACGGCGTCAAAAAGGTGTTGTCGACGACATGAATCGCGTCGATTGCATTGGCAATTGCAGATACCGCAGCGATGTCCGACAGCTTCATTGTCGGGTTCGCCGGCGTTTCGGTCAGGAACAGGCGCGTGTTCTCGCGGACGTGCGACTCTACGTTATCCGGGTCCGACGTGTCGGCGAACGAAAACTCGATGCCGAAGCGGTTGAGTATCTGCGTGCACAGCCGGTACGTGCCGCCGTACGCCACATCGGAAATGATCGCGTGATCCCCGGCGTTCAGGAACGCGAGCATGGTGCAGGTGACCGCCGACATGCCCGTGCCGTAGCACGTCGTGTCAGCGCCGCCCTCGAGCGCTGTCAACTTGTTTTCCAGCGCGCGCACGGTCGGGTTCCCGCTGCGAGAATAGGAGAATCCCTTGTCGAGGTAGCTGTCGACCGAATCCTGAACGAAGGTCGTCGACTGGTAGATCGGTGTCAATATCGCGCCGGTCGTCGGATCCGGCGTGACGCCCGCGTGAATCTGCTTGCTGCGAAAGCGCATGGCTGTCCCCTTAAGTGTTGCCGGGGCCGCCCCGGCGCCCCGCTTTGCGCCGCATGATACACGCGCAGCGACGACGCCAACACGGGCGCGCGATTCAGCAGCGCTCGTCGCGACCGTGGCGCTTCAGGCTGCTCGTGCCGCTGCCATAGCGGTAGGTGTACGCGGCCTCGCCGTCCACGTAGAGGCAGTGAACTTTGATCTCTCTCCGATCCGGATGGCGACGCCCGAAAATCTCAACGTCGTCGCCAACGGACACCGAGTCTTCGTTGAAGCCGAACCGGCGATTGCGCGCGGGCGGCGCGAGCAGGAGATTCCAGGCTGTGCCGTCTGCATCAACGGCAAGAAGACGATCGTGAGGGTTACCGAGCTTCAGCTCGGTGATAGTGAGAGTGATCTCGATATCGGTTCGGTAGCCGCCCCAGCCATGATGGGCGAAGCCATCCGCCGGCACGGTCAGCACAGCGCCTAGTCCAAGCGCTGCAAGGGTTGTAACGGAACGTGGAATTCGCATGGCCGCTCTCTGTGAGACGTTTCTGTTTTTCCGAGTTCGCCGGGCATCGGAAGTTCCCGGTTCACTGATTCTCCGGACGGGGTCCTGGCGAGTTACTCGCGCACAACGCGTATGGTCACCGACGCGGGTTCGTCGCCCAGACCGGAGTACGACAAGGTGAATTCGTTGTACGGATAGGCCGGACCTCGTGGAGAGCTCTCGTGCAGCTGGTGAATGATGCCGATGTTGCCGAGAGACAGCAGATCCCCCGGCGCGAGGCGCTTACCGCCCTCGACCAGACTGTCGCGCAGCCACCGGATCACGCTCAGCGGGCGGTACCAGCCGTCGATGGATCCACGATTCAGCTCATCGCCGTGCTCGTTATGCACCGCGAAGGTGAACGAATCCAGTCGGTCCAGCCACAGCTGGTTCGCCTCGATCGGAACCGGTTCCCCGTAGTACGAGTAGCGACTTCCCATGTTCGCCGCAATCGTGCCATTGATGCTTCGGGTGCCATCCTCGTAATACGGGTCGGGAATCTCGGCGAACGGGATGATGGCATCCAGGCCTGCCAGAATCTCCATATCGGTGTCCGCGGTGTTAATCGACGCGCTGCCGACACGCACGGCAAAGTCCGCTTCCAGGAAACCGCGCCGGGTCTCATCGAGGGACAGCGTCGCCCCGCTTGGACGGAGCATACCTTCGAGGATCGCGCCACGTATCCCGGTCAGCGGGAAGATCGGAAAGCCGGGGCCGGGATCGTGCCCGCCGGTCTTGTAACCGACCACACCACCCAGGTGGGGTTCTGCGGCGGCAACGAACACGTCTTGCCAGTAGTAGGCGGTGGACAGTGGCATATCGTGCAGAAAACCGCGCATCGGATTTCGGGCTTCGAAATCGGCAACCATCTGCACGACGTCGTTCCTGAGATCGGCCTGCGACGCGCGCTCGAGAGGCGGGTCGACATTCTCGCTGCTACAGGACGCGCAGAGCAGGCTTGCGAACAACAGTAATGGAAATGCCCGTGTCACCATGCGGTCGAGGATACGTCGGGTATCAAATAGTGCAACCGCCGACGGACCGCGAAAACGCTGCACGATATACTGATCGAAACGTTGTAACGGAAGAACGAATGACTCGCCTGCTTACGATCGTGGCGGTCGGACTGGTTTTCTTGCTGACACAGTCCGGCCATGCGCATCACTCATTCGCCGCCGAATTCACGGCAGATGATCCGATGATCATCGAAGGCGTGGTGACCGAGATCTGGTTCCGCAATCCCCATGCGCGCTATTACATTGACGTCACCACCGACGACGGTGCCGTCGAACATTGGGACACGCGGGCCGGCAGCCCGTCGCTGATGACCCGTCGGGGCTGGACAAAGAACAGCATCGAGGTCGGTGACCACGTTGTGCTCTATGGCCATCGTGCAAGCGACAGGTCCAGAAAGCTGCTCTCGATCGTCTGGGTCGAGCTTGACGACGGCACGCGTCTGGAATGATGCAACTGACAACCAGATCCGTGCGTGGCCTTGCGACACTGATCACCTTCTTCGCTTCCGCACTGGTATCGGCAGACGATTCGCTGGAAGGCACCTGGTGGCTGGAACTGACCGGCGACTTCGCGCCCGTGTTCGGCGAGATGTCCTTGCGCCAAACCGACACCGGCTGGGCAGGACATGTCGAAGGCGGACCGATCGAGGTTTCCATTGACGACAAAGACGTGCGATTCGTCGTCGACACGCGTGATCTGCAGGGTTTCACGTTCGACCGGGTCCTGACCGGCCAGGTCGATGGCGAAACGATGTCGGGTACCTTCGAGATCGAAGGCTCGACGTACGCTGAACAACCGGGCGGCAGTTGGGCAGCCATGCGAAAGCCGCCTGATCCGCCGCCGCAGGCGCCTGCGCCCGTCGACCTCAGCGGCATCTGGAAGCCGGCACCCGGCGTCGACTTTCGCAAGTACACCATGGACCTGACACCCAAAGCGCAAGCCTGGTTCGATGGCTATCTCATGCACTACGACCAGCCGAACATTCGCTGTGTCTCGCCGGGCATCGTGGCAATGGTTGCCTGGGGTTTCTACCCGATGGAGATACTCAGCGCACCCGACCGACTGACGTTTATCTACGAAGTGGAAAGCGAGGTACGCCGGGTGTTTATGGACGATCGACAACCGCCGGAATTTTATCCAACGTCCTCGATGGGCTGGTCGAACGCGATCTGGGACGGCAGCACGCTGGTGATCGAGACGCAGCTGATCGAAGGGAATGTGCGTGACTTTCGCGGTGAACCGGTCAGCGACGGTGCGCGTATGCGCGAACGCTACAGTCTTAGCGAAGACGGTCAGACGCTCTCCGCCGTAATTACTTTGCTCGATCCGGACAACTACAACGTGCCACCCGTCCGCCGCCGCCAGTGGCAAAAGAGCCCGGACACCGTCTTTTACCCTTATGAATGCGACCCGGACTCGTTTTACAGACAGATGTACAACGAGGACAAGCTCGACATGTACTTCGAACGCTCCGAACGTCGCCAGATGAACTAAGGACGTAATCATGATGCCACCACGCCGCTCGCTGCTCGTCGCAGCCGCGATGACGTTTCTGATCGGCTGCGACTCCGCACCTCTACCCGATGCAGCCGAGGTAGCTCAGACACCGGAACCGCAGCGGGCCGCGGTGGCCGTTCCGGACAAGTACGGCGCGCAGGTCGCCGAGGACGTGCTGCGTGACGGTGGCAACGCCATCGATGCGGCTGTAGCCGTCGGTTTCTCCATGGCAGTTACGTTCATCGACGCGGGCAACATCGGCGGCGGCGGGTTCATGCTCATCCGCCACGATGACGACATCGCGTTCCTCGATTACCGCGAGGTTGCGCCGCGAGCAGCGCATCGCGACATGTACCTCGACGAGAACGGCGAGGTGATCGACAAAGCGAGCCTGATCGGCGCGCAGGCGGCGGGCGTACCCGGAACCGTTGCGGGCATGTGGGCTGCCCACCAGCGCTACGGCAAGCTGCCCTGGTCACGGCTCATCGAGCCCGCAATCAGGCTTGCCGAAGACGGCTTTCTTGCCGCGCCTATTCTCGTCGATGACATACACAACATGCGCGACTGGTTCGGCGACCGGACCAACTTCTACAGTTACTTCGGCAGCATCTCTGCAGATGCACCGTTTCGGCAGCCTGAACTGGCCGCCACCCTGCGCCGCATTGCAGACGCTGGTGAGGATGACTTCTACCGTGGCGAAACGGCAGAGCTGATCGCAGCGCAAATGGAGGAAAGCGGTGGTCTGATTACGCTCGAGGACCTGGATGAGTATCGGGCCGTCTGGCGAGAGCCCCTGCGCGCCAACTGGCGCGACTTCGAGGTGCTCTCGGCACCGCCGCCAAGCTCGGGCGGGTTCGCCGTCATCCAGCTGCTGAAGATGAAGGACTACCTCGCCCACATGTTCGACGGCGTCCCGCACAACTCGCCGCAGTACATTCACCTCGTCGCCGAGATGGAGAAGCGCGTATTCGCAGACCGCGCAGAGTACCTGGGCGACCCGGCCTTCGTGGACAATCAGATCGAACGGCTGATTGACGATGAGTACATCGCTGCGCGCGCGCTCGAAGTCGACGAGAACGCCATATCGGATCTCTCCGGAATCGAACCCGGGCTGGAGACTCCAAACACGACGCATTATTCAATCGTCGACCGATGGGACAACGCGGTATCGAATACATACACAATCAACTGGAATTACGGCAGCGGCGTTGTCGTATCCGGTGCGGGCTTCCTGCTGAACAATGAGATGGATGACTTCAGCGTCAAGCCCGGCGTGCCGAATGTGTTTGGCGTGATCGGCAACACGGCGAACGAAATCCAGCCCGGCAAGCGCATGCTGTCGTCAATGTCGCCGACGATTCTGCTGCGTGAAGGTGAGGTCGCGATGGTCGTAGGCACGCCCGGTGGATCGACGATTTTCACGTCCGTATTTCAGACTATCGTCAATGTGCTCGACTACGACATGACGCCGTACGATGCGGTTGCCGCAACACGCTTTCACCATCAACTGCTGCCGCCGGACCTGATCACCTACAGCGTCACACGACCACTGGAGCCCGATGTCATTTCGGCACTCGGTGATCGTGGCTACCGGGCCGAACCGCACCCCTTCGAGTTCGGCGACGTGCAAGTCATTTGGCGGGAAGACGGCACATGGCGTCCGGCGTCGGACCCGCGCGATCGTGGCGTGTCGCGGGAGCTGTTGTTCCCGGAATGATTCCTCTCAAAACTCTTCGGCGACCGGCTCCGAAGCCTCGAGCTGTTCCAGCAGGTTGATGGCAACGCCGACGAAGTCGGTATCGGTAATGATGCCCCTGAGCTCGCCGTCGGTAACGACCGGCAGGCAGCCGATTCGGTGCTTTTCCAGGAACAGCGCGGCCTGACGAATACTCGCGTGCTCGTCGACCGTTGCGACGTCGGTGACCATGACATCGCGGGCGCGAATCTCGCCGGGATGCATGCGGCTGTCCTCGTCTCGCAAAAACGAATCCGTCGCCGCCAGCAGATTGCTCAGGGTCACGAGACCAACGAGTTCACCGCCATCGTCGACGACCGGCAGGTGATGAATTCGCCGGCGCTGCATGATGTCGCCGGCTTTCTCGAGACTGTCTCCCGGACCAATGGTCTCGAGATCCGTGCTCATTATCGTGTCGAGTTCGATCATGGCGGCCGCTCCGGCTGCAGAGTTCACATCATTCTAGTAAGTCCAGCGGACGCAACCATTGCGACAATCCCTTACATTGCGATCGCGGCGGGTTCGCGCCAAAACGCCGCAGCGCATGGTCGGTAACTACTTATTCCGGGACCCGTCGATACGACCTAGCGTTCAGGTAATGAATTCGCGCGACAACAACGCTTCGTCTGCGGGCGATCGTCTCGTCGAACTCGACGTTCGCAGCCCGGTCTGGGATCGGTTTTTCTACCCGGCCCCGCTGGTCCTGATCGGCACGCTGGAGTCAAACGGCGAACCGGACCTCGCACCGAAGCACATGGTTACGCCGCTTGGCTGGCAAAACTATTTCGGCTTCGTTTGCACGCCGCGGCACAGTACCTGCACGAACATCGATCGCGACGGCGTGTTCACCGTCAGTTTTCCTCGGCCAGCGCAGATTGTGCACTCGAGTCTTGCCGCATCGCCGCGCGAAGCCGGCGGCGACAAACCCATTCTGGATGCGCTCGAGACCATGCCGGCCCGACACGTCGAAGGCATCGTCATTGCCAGCGCCTATATCTATTTTGAATGCCGACACGTTCGAACCATCGACGGCTTTGGCGAGAACTGCCTGATAACCGGCGAGATCATAAGTGCCTATGCGGACGAACAGTGCCTCCGCAGCGACGACCGGGACGATCAGGAATTGCTCAGCGCAGCGCCGGTTCTTGCCTATGTGACTCCGGGCCGCTTTGCCGCGATCGACGTCGCCAATGCTTTTCCTTTCCCCGCCGAAATGAAGAAGTGACCATGGACACGACGGCCACGGCGGACCGGGTGCTGGACCATATCGGTGCGCAGCGCGATCCCATGCTCGAGTTTCTGCGCCGCCTCGTCGAAGCCGAATCCCCGTCGACAAGCCCCGTAACGCATGAACCTTCGCGGCGTGTCCTCACCAGTGCTCTGACCGATCTCGACTACGAGGTGCGAGTGCTGAACGGTGATGCCGGACACGCACACGTTTACGCAAGGCCCGCCGAGCGCACGCGACACGGCGGCCGACAGCTCTTGGTCGGGCACTACGACACCGTCTGGCCGGTCGGCACACTGGCCGAACGCTGCTTCGAAGTGGACGGCAACGAAGTGCGGGGACCGGGCACCCTGGACATGAAAGGCGGACTCGCGCAGATGGTGACCGCGCTTCGCACGTTGCGGGATCTCGCACTGGAACCTGCCCTGACACCGCTGATATTCGTCAATGACGACGAGGAAATCGGCAGTCGCACGTCCACGCACCACATACGCGCGCTGTCCCGGATTTCGGATCGGGCGCTGATACTGGAACCTGCGCTGGGCCATCGGGGACGACTAAAGACCGCACGTAAGGGCATCGGCCGTTACACGATCAGTGTGCACGGAAAACCGGCGCACGCCGGACTCGATCCCGAGAAAGGCAGCAGCGCGATACTCGAGCTTTCGATCGTCATTCAGAAGCTCTTCGCATTGAACGATCCGGTCGCCGGCATCAGCGTCAACGTGGGCACGATTGACGGCGGGATTCATGCAAACGTCATTGCACCGTACAGCGAAGCGGTCGTGGACGTGCGCGTACCGGACAACTCGAGCGGTGAGCGCATCGACGAGGCGATTCGGGCAATCACGCCAAGCATGGAAGGCACACGCATCGTCGTCGAAGGCGGTATCGGTCGGCCGTCGATGGAGCCGACGCCACGCAACAGAGCGCTGTGGACGCTGGCCCGGGGCCTCGGCGCAGACCTCGGCATCGATCTGGAGGAGAGTTCGGCCGGCGGTGCGTCTGACGGCAATACCACCAGCCAGTACACGGCAACCCTCGACGGTCTCGGATCAGTTGGCGACGGCGCACATGCCGAGCACGAATTCCTGTACGTCGACAAGGCACTGGAGCGATCCGCACTGCTGGCGCTCCTGTTGCTGGCCCCGGCCGGTGATGAAGGAGGAGTCGCACAATGAGCAAAACGGTTTTCGCATCGCTGGCTCGAATCGCAGATCTCGACGAGCGGCCCATGGTTCTCGAGAACGTTGCCCAGGAGCATTGGCAGACCGGTGACTATGTTGCTGCGGACGTGACCGGCGAGCCGACCGATCTTTACAAAATCGAGGACACGACCGGCGAGATGGTACCCGTCGAGGCCGGAGATCGCGTGATCGGCGCCCTGGGCCACCGAGCGGCGACGCTGGAAGGCGTCGGCAGCTGGACCAACGTTGTCGACGGGCGCATGCACTGCCTGACGAACGCCGGCTTGCTCGGCGCCTTCACCTCACTGTCGACGTTCTTGCCACGGCCGATCTCGCTCGACTACGTCGGCCACCTGATGGGATCGACCGGCAAACTCTGCATGCGGGAATTCGCCCTGCACTGCGAGGAAGTGCGTTTCGACATCCCCACCATTCTGCTTGTGGGCACCTCGATGTCTGCCGGCAAAACGTCCACCGGCAAGCTCATCGTTGAGCTTCTGAGTCAGCACGGCCAGAACGTCATCGGCGCGAAACTGACCGGAGCCGGTCGCTATCGGGACATCCTGAGCTACAAGCAGGCGGGCGCAACCGAGATTCTGGATTTCGTCGACGTCGGACTGCCATCCACGGTCGTGCCCGAAGATGAGTTTCGCGCGGCGGTACGACCGCTCCTCGGCTACATTGGTGAACGATCACCGGACTTCCTGGTTGCCGAAGCCGGCGCGTCGCCGCTGGAGCCGTACAACGGTGACGTCGCAATCGACGAACTCGGCGACAGCATCCGTTGCTCGGTTCTGTGTGCGTCAGACCCGTATGCCGTACTAGGTGTGCAAAAGGCGTTCGGTTTGAAGCCGGACATCGTCAGCGGGCCCGCGACGACGACGTCGGCGGGGAGAGATCTCGTCAAGAAGCTCACCGGAGTCGACGCCTTCAATATCCTAGATCCGGATTCTCTACCCGGATTCAAGACCGCGTTGGGAAATCGGCTGGGACTCAAACTCGACTGAGCCGGTGTTGATCACGTCAGCGTGTGCGGCTCGACGTGTACGGTGATATCGCGAACGCCAAAATCTTCCGCAAGCGTTGACTCAACAGCGTTCGCGATGTCGTGCGATTCCCGTGTGGTCATCGACGCCTCGACGGTAACCACCACATCCGCCGCACGCTCGGTGCCGACCCAGCGAGATCGCACACGGCGTACGTCAATAACGCCGTCCACCTTGCGAATCGATGCGGTCAGCGCTTCGGGCTCAATGGCAATCTCGTCCACGAGCACCGGTATGGCATCGCGAAACAGTCGGAACGCCAGGTAGAAAATCATGGCGGCAACGCCGAGCGCACAGACAGAGTCGAGCCACGGAAAGCCCCGGGCCGAAAGCTGCCAACCAAGAATGACAACGACCGTCGTCAGCACATCGGCGAAGGTGTGGCTCGCGTCAGCCATCAGGATTTTTGAATCCAGCTTTGTCGCCCAGTGGCGTTGCCAGACCGTCAATCCGACGTTGATCGCCAGCACGACGAGCATCACCATGAGGCCCCAGCCCGACTCCGCGGGCGGTGTTGTGGTTCGGCTGATCGCTCTACCCGCGATCTCCAGTCCGACTGCCGCGAGCAACACCGCAAGTACGAACACGGCCAGCATTTCGAATTTCTGATGTCCATACGGATGCTTGCGATCGGCCGGCTGACTCGCCGTGCGCATGACGATCCAGGCGATTACGTTGTTGGCGACATCCGTCAATGAATGCAGCGCGTCGGCGAGCACGGCCATTGAGCCTGTCGCCAGCCCGACGGTCAGTTTCATCGTGAGAACGCAGAGGTTGACCAGCCCCTCGGCGACGAGGAGCCGCAGCACCAGAATCGGGCGGCGAGACGCGTCAACGGTATCGGCCACGGCGTCCCCTATAGCCCCGTCAGGTGTTGTAGAGCTCGCGCGCGCAGTAGGCGGCGCCCAGCAACCCCGGCTCGGGGTAGGTGACCAGGAATGTGGGCACCGACTCCATCCAGGTTCGGTGCCTGCCCTTGGCCTCAAAGCTCGAACGAAACCGGCTGCTGCCCAGGATCGCAGGATATCGGCGGGCAATGCCGCCAGCGATATAGATGCCATCCGTGGCACCCAGGATCAGCGCCAGGTTGCCAGCGATCTGGCCCAGCGATTCGAAAAAGAGCTGCACTGCCTCGATGGCACGCGGGTGCTCAGCCGACTGGCTGTTGGCAAAAATCTCTGCCGCAGGAGGCGCGACGTTCCCCTCGCCGTGCACCCGGGTGAGCGCCCAGTAGATGTTCTCCAGACCCGGTCCGGAAACCAGGCGCTCGACGGACACGCGATCGAAGCGCTCGCGCAAAGCGATCAGGACGTCGAGTTGCAGGGACGTCTCGGGCGCAAAGCCGACGTGCCCGCCCTCGCCCACGACCGGGTACAAGGCGCCGTCGCGACGGCACAGACCACCGGTGCCCAGCCCGGTGCCGGGCCCGAGAATGCCGATAGTGAATTCGTCCCGGTCGAGATTGTGTTTCTCGGACAACCCGACTGGCAGCATGTCGTTTTCGCGGATGAAGGGAATCGAATAGGCAATCGCCTCGAAATCATTCAGCAAACGGACACGCTCTGTGTCGAAACGCTCGCGCAGGTCGGCCGCGTCGAGCGACCAGTGATTGTTGGTGAAGCGGACGGATTGATCGACGATCGGTCCTGCAGCGGCCAGACACAGGGCAACCGGCGCGTCGGCCCCGACGCTGTCGAGATACGCTCGAATGGCTTGATCAGACGTCTCGTAGTCGGCGCACGCCAAGGTCTCAGCGCGCGAAAACCCGGTCTCGTCGGCGTTCGCGAGGGCGAATCTGGCGTTGGTACCGCCAATGTCGCCAATCAGCAGACTGGGTTCGGTCATCGTTGCAACAAAAGCAGGAACAACAGGGGCGTCATGCTCTCACACGCCCGCGCGCGCTGCATCAGATCTGCGAGAAGATACCTGCGCCACGATCCGCCGTGTCGACGCAGCGTCTGAAGGCCGTAAAAAGCTCGCGACCCATACCGTTGAAGTTCGCAGACAGGTCAGGTTGCGGGTCCGTTCGCGCGTCAAGTTCGTCCTGGGTCACGTGGACCGACAGCTCGCCGGAGTTGGCATCGATCGTCACCACATCATCGTCACGGATCTTGCCGATGATGCCGCCGTCGAGCGCCTCCGGGCAGACCTGAATCGCCGACAGCACCTTGCCGGATGCACCGGACATGCGACCGTCGGTGAGAAGCGCGACCTTGAAGCCTCGATTTTGCAGTACACCGAGGTACGGTGTGAGCTTGTGCAGTTCCGGCATACCGTTGGCCTTGGGCCCCTGGTATGGCACGACGACAACAACATCCTTCTCCAGTTCGCCCGCGTTGAACGCATCCTTGAAGGCGGCCTGCGAGTGGAACACGCGGGCCGGTGCCGAAAGGCTGTAACGCGATTCGTCGACGGCAGAGACCTTGATGACGGCGCGGCCGACGTTACCGTCAACAAGTCGCAGACCACCTTCGCGATCGAATGCATCCTCGACAGGTCGCACGATATCGGTATCCATCGACTCGGCCGGCACCGCGCGCCAGCTGATTCCATCACCATCGGTATCGATGAACGGCTCGCGGCAGAAGTCGCCCAGTCCCCCGCCGAGAACGGTTCTGACATCGTCATGCAACAGGCCGGCATCGAGCAGCGACCGCATGACGAAGCCCAGCCCGCCGGCCGCATGAAAATGATTCACGTCCGCGGTGCCGTTCGGGTAGACACGGGCAAGCAGTGGAACGATCGCGGACAGGTCAGCAAAATCCTGCCAGTCGATACGTACGCCGGCCGCCGCCGCGATGGCAACGAGGTGCAGCGTGTGATTCGTCGAACCGCCGGTTGCCATGAGTCCGACGACGGCATTGACGATCGCCTTGGCATCGACGATCTGGCCCAGTGGCAGGTAGCTGTCACCAAGATTCGTCGAGCGAAGCACCGTCTTCGTCGCCTCGTCTGTGAGGCGGTCGCGCAGCGGCGTGCCCGGGTTGACGAACGAACCGCCCGGCAACTGCAAACCCATGAACTCCAATAGCATCTGGTTGCTGTTCGCCGTCCCGTAGAACGTGCACGTGCCCGGCGAATGATACGCAGCACATTCGGATTCGAGCAGCTCGTCGCGACCGACCCGACCGGCGGCATAGTCTTCACGGACACGGGCTTTTTCCTTGTTCGACAAGCCGGACACCATCGGGCCAGCGGGCGCAAAGATCGTGGGCAGATGGCCGAACGACAGCGCACCGATCAGGAGACCCGGGACGATCTTGTCGCAAACGCCGAGGCAGATCGTCGCGTCGAACATATCGTGTGACAGCGCGACCGCCGTGGACAGCGCAATCACGTCTCGACTGAACAGCGACAAATCCATTCCGTCCTGTCCCTGCGTAACGCCGTCGCACATCGCCGGCACGCCGCCGGCAAACTGCGCGACCGCGCCAACCTTTGCGGCCGCATTCTTGATACGCGCAGGGTAGGTTTCGAACGGCTGATGCGCGCTGAGCATTTCGTTGTAGGCCGACACGATAGCCAGGTTCGGCACCGGCTGGCCTGCGAGTGTTTTCTTTATCGTGCTGTCGAACGCAGCGATGCCATGCGCGAGATTGCTGCACGATAACGAGCGTCGCTCCGGTCCGTTGCTGCGAGCAGCCTCAATCTTTTGCTCATACGCTGCGCGGCTGTCCTTGCTGCGCTCAATGATGCGACGGGTGATCTTTTCGAGTCTCGGGTCGATGCTCATGACGTTCGCTACCAGGAGGAGATTGAAGTTACGGGGCCCAAAGCACGCGCACCGGTGCACGCTTCTGCCTGAGCAGCGTTCCGACCGGGTAGCGTTCCGGCGCCTCGATCGCCGCGTTCAGGACTTCGAGCTTTTTCTCACCGAAGATCAGCAGCACGATCGTGTCGCTACGCGACAGTGCGGACAGCGTCAGCGAAATCCGCGGATGCGGGCTGGCCGCCGTCCGAACCGGAATCACCAGCTCCGGATTTTCCGTATCCAGACCCGATTCCAGGTTCTCGGCGTCCGGGAACAGGGACGCGAAGTGGCCGTCCTCACCCATTCCCAGCAGGGCACAGGCAAACGGAAAGGGCAGCATCCGAAGCTGCTCGGACAACGCGGTGCTTCGGATCTCGATATCCGAACTCGCATCAAAAAGCGGCAGGAACGTCGCGTCACGTACGCCCGCGTGACCCAGCAACGCGTCGTACAGCATGCGCTCGTTGCTGTCTTCATGATCGGTCGCTACCCAGCGCTCGTCGCTCAACGTCACATGCAACCGCTCCCACGGGAGATCCAGTTTCTTGAGCTCGGCAAAAACACCCAGCGGGCTCGAGCCACCGCTCAGGACGATAGTTGCCTCATCGACCGCTGCCAGGCGTCGCGTAATCGAGTCTTGGATGATGTCCGCAGCGGCCGCGGCCGCTGCCTCACGAATGTCGAAGTTTTCCTGCATACCTTTCTCTCAGCGTTCGGGGTGCCAGGCTCGGCCATCGCGATCGAGGAGCAGGGAGCTGGCGGTCGGGCCCCACGAGCCGGACACGTAGCGCTCCACCTTGTGGCGTGTGCTGGTCCAGCCGGCGATAATTCCATCGATCCAGCGCCATGCGGTTTCGATCTCGTCGCGGCGCATGAACAGCGCCGGGTTGCCGCGCAAGACTTCCATCAGCAGCCGTTCATACGCATCGGGGTAACGGACGCCGAAGGTTTCTTCGAAGCTCAGATCGAGAGACACCGGTTGCAGGTCGAACCCGCCCGGACCTGGCTGCTTCGCCATGATCTCGAGCTTCACGCCTTCATCCGGCTGTAGTCGAATGCTGAGCCGGTTCGGCTGCACGTCATAATCCTGCTCCGGAAAGATCGAGTGCGGCACATCCTGGAACTGGATGACGATTTCAGAATGCTTCTGCTTGAGTCGTTTCCCGGTGCGCACGTAGAACGGCACGTTGCTCCAGCGCCAGTTATCGATCTCCAGCTTGATACCGACGAAGGTCTCGGTCTCGCTGTCCTCGCCGGCGAACTCGTCACCATAGCCCGTTACGGACTCACCATCGATTGCGCCAGCGGCATACTGACCGCGAACGGTCAGGGCGCCGACGTTGCTCGCGTCGATGGGTCGGAGCGACTTGAGCACCTTGATCTTTTCGTCGCGCACGGCATCGTGATGCAGGCTGGATGGCGGCTCCATCGCTACCAGGCAAACGAGCTGCAGCAAGTGGTTCTGGACCATGTCGCGGAGCGCGCCGACGTTGTCGTAGAAGTCAATTCGATTGCCGACACCGAGATCCTCCGCCACGGTGATCTGCACATGATCGATCGCGCCGCGACGCCAGAGCGGTTCAAAGAGTGAGTTGCCAAAGCGCAGGGCAAGCAGGTTTTGCACGGTTTCCTTGCCCAGGTAGTGATCGATCCGAAAGATCCGGTCCTCCGCGAAGCAGCGGCCGACTTCATCGTTGATCTCGCGCGCACTCTCGTAGTCCCGCCCTACCGGCTTCTCCAGGACGACACGCGTATCGGCCGTGATCAGACCGTTCTCCCGCAGGCCCGCAGCGATAGGTCCGTACAGGTTCGGCGCCGTCGCAAAGTACACGGCGCGCATGCGGGACTCCGTCACCGCAAGCAGCTCAACGAGCCGTGACCAGGAGCCAGGCTCAAGCGCATCGGCGTGCACGTATTCGAGGCGCTCGACAAACACAGCCCACTGTCCGTCGTCAAAGTCACCCTCAGCCAGCCGTGACTGAAGCGCCTGGTGCACCGCTGCCCGGTAGTCGTCGGTGCTCATGTCGCTTCGGCCGACGGCAATGATGCGGCTTTCCTCTGTGAACTGTCCGTCGCGATCGCGGTGATACAGCGCCGGCAATAGCTTGCGCATTGCCAAATCGCCGGTGCCACCAAAGATGATCAGGTCGAACGGATCGACGGGGATGAGTTGCGCCACAAGCGACTCCTCAGGGTAGTTATTGAAATTTTACTACAGAAAATGCGATTTGATAGTGAATTTCTTTCACCGAGATGCTTTTTTCTGTAATTTAGCTACATGTTGCAGACTATTCACAACGCCCTCGATGACCTCAGCCGAGCCGAACGGGTCGTCGGAGAATGGATTATCGAGCATCCACGTGACGCGACAACTGCCACGGTGGGCGAGATCGCTGCAGCAACAGGCGTCAGCGAACCCACCGTCGTGCGCTTCTGCCGCAGCGTCGGCGCCAAGGGCTTTCGTGAATTCAAACTGCGGCTTGCAGAGGCATTCGGCTCCGCAGCCACCTTTGTCCACAGCGACGTTGAGCCCGATGACAGTGTCGATGCGGCGGTGGTGAAGGTTCTGGACCGGTCGCTGCAAACACTGAACGAACTGCGATCTCGGGCGTCGAGCCTGCCGTTTGCCCGAGCGATCGATCATCTCACCGCGGCCAGACAGATTGTCTTCTGCGGGCTGGGCGCGTCGGGAGCCGTCGCAAGCGACGCGTGCCAGAAGTTCTTTCGCCTCGGGATTCCCTGTACGGCGGCAACGGATACGCCGACCTTGCTGCAGCTCAGTGCAATTGCGTCTGTCGAGGATGTCTACGTGGTCGTCTCCAACGCCGGCGATTGGCCGGGACTCGTCCTCGCCATGGAACGCGCCTCGATGAACGGAGCTACCGTGATCGCTCTCACGGACGAAGCTTCGCCGCTCGCCGGCACGGCCGCGCTGGTGTTCGCGAACCGGATCGACGAGGACACGAGCGTCTACACACCCATGAGTTCGCGACTGGCGCACCTGACGACGCTCGATGCGCTGCAGGTTGCGCTCGCAATACGACTGGGGCCTGTCGCCGAATCCCGGCTGCGGGCAACCAAGTCGGCGCTCGGCAGTCGCGATGCGCGATCGGCAATTGCCTGAGCAATCAACGGACGAGTAATGACCGCCGCGAGCGTTGAGCCGGCGTCAAACCACGAATATGCACTTGATAGACACCACTCTCGGGTACACTCGGGAAGTGATATCCCTCGACACAGGAATGCGACTCTATGTCAGATAGCGACATCGCCGTCGAAGCCCGCTACGTCAGCCGCCTGACTCGTGAGACGCTCGCGCTTATTCTGGCCGGCGGCCAGGGGAGCCGGCTGCACGAACTCACGACCTGGCGCGCCAAACCCGGGCTCTACTTCGGCGGCAAGTTCCGCATCATCGATTTCCCGCTGTCGAACTGCCTCAATTCCGGCGTGCGTCGAATGGGCGTGCTGACACAATACAAGGCGCATTCGCTCATTCAGCACCTGGTGCATGGCTGGTCCTGGTTTCAGGCCGGCAACAAGGAGTTTGTAGAGATTCTGCCGGCATCGCAGCGCATCGGCGGTGAGTGGTACAGAGGCACGGCCGACGCGGTCTATCAGAACCTGGACATCATCCGAACGCATGCACCGCGTTTCGTGCTGATTCTTTCCGGCGACCACGTCTACAAGATGGACTACGGCCCTTTCCTCGCGCATCACGCCGAGAAGCTTGCGGACATGACGGTCTGCTGTCTCGAAGTGCCGATCGAAGAGGCCGCCGGCGCTTTCGGTGTAATGACGGTCGACGAGTCAGGCCGGGTGATCAAGTTCACTGAGAAGCCAGAGAATCCGGACCCGATACCGGGTAAAGACGGGTATTGCCTCGCATCGATGGGCAACTACATCTTCAACACCGAGTTCCTCTACGAACAGGTCATCAAGGACGCAGATACACCCGGCACGCAGCACGACTTTGGCCGCAACGTCATCCCGTCGATCATCAAGAACTATCGCGTCTACGCGTATCCGTTCCGCGATCCGGACACGGGCGAGCAGGCCTACTGGCGGGACGTCGGCACCCTGGATGCATTCTGGGAAGCGAACATGGAGCTTGTCTCCGTCTCACCGCAGCTGAATCTGTACGACGAGCTGTGGCCAATCCACACGCACCAGACGCAGGCACCGCCGGCGAAGTTCGTCTTCAACGAACCCGGGCGGCGCGGCGAAGCCATCGAATCGATGGTGTCCGGCGGCTGTGTGGTCTCCGGAGCGTCGGTGAACAAGTCACTGTTGTTCTCGAACGTTCAGGTCCGCTCTCACAGCGAAGTGTCAGATTCCGTCATCCTTCCGGACGTCAAGGTCGGCCGGAACTGCAAACTGCGACGCTGCATCGTCGACCGCGGTTCCGTAATCCCGGACGGCACGATCATCGGTGAAGATGCAGAAACCGATCGCGACCGCGGCTTCCGCGTGACCGAAAGCGGGCTGACCCTGGTCACGCCCGACATGCTCGGCCAGGAACTGCACTTCATACGCTAGACCGGGCAAGCACGATCGAAGCCAAGCACATAATCATGGCGGCCGCCGAAAACGGCGCCCTGCCGCGCGGCAAGGTTGGCGGCGTCGCTGACGTGGTGCGGGATCTGCCACCCGCCCTTGCGGAGGCCGGCTGGCAGACCACGGTACTGACGCCTGAGTACGGCTTGTTCGCCGACATCGACGGCGCCGTCCTTGTCGAAGATATCCAGGTCCCGTTTGGCGGGGATTTGTTGACGGTCGGTGTGTACGAACTTCCGCCGACGACCGCTCAGGTACGGCACGTTGCGTTTGCGCACGAGAAATTCGCCCCGCAAGGCCCGGGCATTTATTGCGATGACGGCAGTGAACGACCGTTCGCAACGGATGCGACCAAGTTTGCCTTGTTCTCGGCCGCGGCCGCGACGTGGGTGCGTGACCTGCCAACGGCGCCTGAGGTCGTACACCTGCACGACTGGCATGCTGCCCTTTACTGCCTGCTGCGCCGCCGCGATCCGGCGTACGCGTCGCTGCGAGACATTCGCACGGTCTACACGATTCACAATCTTGCGCTACAGGGCATTCGCCCACTCGAAGACGACGAGTCGTCCCTGGCGGCCTGGTACCCCGATCTCGACTATGACATCGGCGACGTTGTCGATCCTCGCTACGATGACTGCATCAACCCGATGGCAACGGCAATCCGCCTCGCTGACAGCGTCAACACGGTGTCGCCGACTTATGCCGAGGAGATCCTCCAACCGAACGATCCGGCCCGCGGTTTCCGGGGCGGTGAAGGTCTCGAAGGCGTACTGGCCGGCGTCGCTGGTGCAGGCAACCTCGTCGGCATACTGAACGGCTGCGAATACCCGAAGATGGACAGACGCAGGCCGGGTTGGCGACGCCTGCTGGACACGATCAGCAAGGAAGTCTACGAGTGGATTGTGGCGCACAAGGGATCGCGCACCACCCATGAAGCATCACTGGAGCACCTGCGCGCGCTGCCGTCGCGGCGCCCAAAACACCTGCTGACAAGTATTGGCCGGCTGACCGAACAAAAAGCCGCGCTGTTTCTCGAGCGAACGTCTGAAGGCGCGACGGCCATCGAAAAGATTCTGGGCAGCCATGCCAGGGACATGGTGCTGATCGTGCTCGGCAGCGGCGATCCTTACTACGAGGCGGAGTTTCGCGAAATCGCGCGACATCACCGCAATTTTCTCTTTCTTAATGGATACTCCGAGACGTTCTCGGATATGTTGTACCGGACCGGCGACCTGTTCCTGATGCCATCGAGCTTCGAACCCTGCGGCATCAGTCAGATGCTCGCAATGCGCGCCTCCCAACCCTGTGTCGTGCACGCGGTTGGCGGGCTGCGGGACACCGTACTGCACGACGTCAACGGCTTCACCTTCGCCGGTGACTCACCCGTTGCTCAGGCTGAAGGATTTGTGCAGGCGGTCGATCGGGCAATCGCAATGCGCAATCTCGACTCGGAGCGCTGGCTGCGCATTCGCAGCCGGGCGCAGGCTGAGCGCTTCAGCTGGACGCTCGCGGCAGAACGCTACGCAAAATCCCTGTACGACGCGAGCTGATCAAGCTCGCTCGCTGACGACAGATATCGGTACACACGAATGACCAGTATGGACAAAGACACAGACGCAATCCGCGAGGAGCTGAACGCTCTTGTGAACGGTTCGCACCGCAATCCGTTCGCGATTCTGGGTCCGCACAAATCGGAGACCGGACAGCGAGTCGTGCGTACGTTCCAGCCACAGGCGGCCGCGGTATTCCTGCTCGATACAAAAGGAAAAGTGCTGGCGAAGATGGAGCGGGTCCACGACGCCGGTATGTTCTCTGCCGAATTCCCCGCGCGCCTGCGCCGCTACCGGTTCCGCATCGACCTCACCGACGGCGGCAGCTACGAAGCCGAAGACCCGTACCGCTTCCCCTCTGCGCTGGGTGACGTGGACCTGTACCTGCTCGGCGAGGGCTCGCATCAGAACATATCTTCCGTTCTCGGCGCTCACCGCATGACGGTTCTCGGCGTGAGCGGAACCCGTTTCGCGGTCTGGGCGCCGAACGCGTCACGCGTCAGCGTGATCGGCGACTTCAACAATTGGGACGGTCGGCGCCACATCATGCGATTGCACCCGGCCAACGGCCTCTGGGAGATCTTCGTACCGGCCGTGAAGAGCGGTGATAAATACAAATTCGAACTACTGGACCGTGACGGCCGGCTGCTGCCCCTGAAGAGCGATCCGCTGGCGCACGCCTGCGAACCGCCGCCCGGGAATGCGTCCATTGTCTACGAAAGCAGGTACGACTGGCAGGACCATGCGTGGATGAACGCGCGCACGCCCGAGCCAACGATGGACGGCCCGATCAGCATTTATGAAGTACACCTCGGGTCGTGGCGCCGCAATCCGGATGATGATAATCGCTCGCTGACCTATCGCGAGCTCGCCGACGAGCTCGTGGACTACGTGCTCGACATGGGCTTCACGCACGTCGAGCTGCTGCCCGTGACCGAACACCCGTTTGATGGATCATGGGGTTACCAACCCATCGGCATGTACGCGCCGACCCATCGGTTTGGTTCGCCGGACGAGTTTCGCTACCTGATCGATCGCTGCCACCAGTCCGGTATCGGCGTCATCATGGACTGGGTGCCGGCCCACTTTCCGAAAGACGATCACGGGCTCGCGCAGTTCGACGGCACGGCGCTGTACGAGCATGCCGATCCGCGCAAAGGCGAGCATACGGACTGGGGCACCCTGATTTTCAATTACGGCCGTCGTGAGGTGATCAATTACCTCATGGGCAGCGCTTTGTACTGGATAGAGGAGTTCCACATCGACGCACTGCGTGTCGACGCCGTTGCCTCGATGCTCTACCTCGACTACTCGCGCAAGGACGGCGAATGGCTGCCGAACGAGTTCGGTGGCAACGAGAACCTGGAAGCCATCGATTTTCTGCGTCGCCTGAATCACGAGGTGCATGCCCGCGGCGCGACGACGTTTGCGGAGGAATCCACGGCATGGCCGGGCGTGTCGCATCCGACCTACACCGGCGGGCTTGGCTTCACCTATAAATGGAACATGGGTTGGATGAACGACACGCTGTCGTACATCCAGGAAGACCCGGTACATCGCAAGTATCACCACGACAAGATGACGTTCGGACTCGTGTACGCGTTCAACGAGAATTTTGTTCTACCGCTGTCCCATGACGAAGTTGTTCACGGCAAGCGGTCGTTGCTCGGCCGCATGCCGGGCGACGAGTGGCAACGGTTTGCCAACCTGCGCGCGTATTACGCCTGCATGTATTGCCATCCGGGGAAGAAGCTCCTGTTCATGGGCGCCGAGCTGGGGCAGTACGAGGAATGGAATCACGAGACCTCGTTGCCGTGGCACCTGCTGGAATACCCGGTTCACAATGGTGTGCAGGCCCTCGTTCGCGATCTAAACCGACTGCACCGTGACGTGCCCGCTCTGCATGAGATCGATTTCAGTCCGGACGGCTTTGAATGGATCGACTGGCACGACCGCGATAACAGCACGCTGTCCTGGATCCGGCGCGACAAGAACGGCGGTTTTGTGGTGTGCGTTTCGAATTTCACACCGGTGCTCCGCTACGATTATCGCCTCGGCGTGCCCGAGGGCGGTCGCTACGAGGAAATCCTGAACACCGACGCGGAGGTGTACGGCGGCAGCAATTCGGGCAATGCCGGCGTGCTCGACGCCGAGCAGGTGCAAATGCACAGCCGACCTTACTCACTTAAGTTAACCCTGCCCCCTTTGGCAACGCTCATTCTGCGACCATCGGCTGGTCAGACCTGAGGAAAGACACTATGGCACGTCGCGTGAAACAAACCCGATCCAGTGGAGAAATCGAGCTCCTGCAATCGCCGGCGCTCGATATGTCGGCCGATGCAATTCTCGCCGATTTCACCCACTATTTCGGCCGCACGCTAGGACGACGCACGATCAATGCGTCGTCGCCCTTCCTGTATCAGTCGATCGTCTACGCGGCCCGTGACCGGCTTATGGAGCGCTGGAACCGGACCCTGCAGGCCAAAGAACGCGACGATGTCCGGCGCGTCAGCTACCTGTCGCTGGAATTCCTGATGGGCAGGCTGTTACGAAACGCACTGCTGAACCTTGGTATCGAGGACGAAACCGGTGAAGCACTGAGTCGACTCGGCCTGGATCTCGAGGACGTGTACGACATCGAGAACGATGCGGGCCTCGGCAACGGCGGGCTGGGACGTCTCGCCGCCTGTTTTCTCGACAGCTGCGCCACCCTGAAGCTGCCGGTGATCGGCTATGGCATCCGCTACCACTACGGTATGTTCCATCAGCAGGTCAAAAACGGCTACCAGATTGAGGAGCCGGACACCTGGCTGCACCAGGGATTTCCGTGGGAGCTCGAGCGCATCGAGCTTGCGCAGACCGTGCGCTTCGGCGGCCGGACCGTGATGAACACGGACGCGAACGGCGTTGCGCGTCATAGCTGGATCGATACCCACGATGTGCTGGCAATCCCCTTTGACGTTCCGATTCCCGGCTATCGCAATGACGTGGTCAATACGCTTCGCCTGTGGTCAGCAGCGGCCACCGCCGAGTTCGATCTCGAAGAGTTCAACGCCGGCAGTTATGCGGACGCGGTTGCCTCCAAGAATGCGGCAGAGAACATCACGATGGTCCTCTACCCGAACGACGCGACGGAAAGTGGCAAGGAGCTGCGGCTGCGTCAGCAGTATTTCCTCGCATCGGCCAGCCTGCAGGACAACCTGCGCTACTGGGAGCACCTGCACGGCCCGGACTACGAAGACTTCGCCGACAAGAACTGTTTCCAGCTGAACGATACGCACCCGGCCATCGCCGTGCCCGAACTCATGCGTCTGTTGATGGACGTCAAAGGTCTCAGTTGGGATACGGCCTGGTCGATCACCCAGCGCACGATGGCGTATACGAACCATACGCTGTTACCGGAGGCACTCGAACGTTGGCCGGTCGAAATGTTCCGACGACTCCTGCCGCGGCTACTGGACATCATTTACGAAATCAATGCGCGCTTCCTGACGGAAGTGAGCATGAAATGGCCGGGCGACAACGATCGCATGCGCCGCATGTCCCTGATCGAAGAAGGCCCGACACCGATGATTCGGATGGCCTACCTCGCCATCGTTGCGAGCTACTCGGTAAACGGCGTTGCCGAACTGCACTCGCGGCTTCTGCGCGAGGGACTGTTCCGGGATTTCGCCGAACTCTGGCCGGACCGCTTCAACAACAAAACGAACGGCGTTACGCAACGGCGCTGGCTTGCTGCATGCAATCCCGACCTTTCGGAGCTGATCACGAGCAGAATCGGGTCAGGGTGGGTGACCGATCTCAATCAGCTCGAAGCATTAAGGGAGCACGCCGAAGACGAGGAGTTCCGCAAGGCGTGGCGCCGGGTGAAGCTCGGCAACAAAGCAAGACTTGCGCGAGAAATCGAGTCGCGTACAGGCGTTGGCGTGACACCCGGCATGCTCTTCGATGTGCAGGTGAAGCGCATTCACGAATACAAGCGACAGTTACTCAATCTGCTGCATGCCGTGCATCTGTACGATCGAATCCAGCGGGGCGACGGCGACGAGCTGCCGCCGCGGGCCATCATCATCGGCGGCAAGGCCGCGCCCGGCTACGTGATGGCCAAGAGCATCATCAAGGCCATCAACAACGTGGCGCAGGTCATCAACGCTGACCCCGCGATGCAGGAAAAACTCCGTCTCATTTTCTTCCCGGACTACAACGTCTCGGCAATGGAACTCATCTGTCCCGCGGCTGAACTCTCCGAACAGATTTCGACAGCAGGGAAGGAAGCGTCCGGCACCGGCAACATGAAGTTCATGATGAACGGTGCGATCACGCTTGGAACCCTCGACGGTGCCAATGTCGAGATTCGGGAGGCGGTCGGAGACGACAACTTCTTCCTGTTCGGTCTGACCGTTGAGGAGGTTCAAACGCTGCGTCCAACGTACGACCCGCGCGCGATCATCGAAGCCGACGAAGACTTTTCTCGCGTGATGCGCCTGCTGACCAGCGGACATTTCAACCGCTTCGAGCCGGGCGTCCTCGATGGTGTACTCCAGGCCATGCAGGAACCGGCGGATCCCTGGATGACGGCGGCTGACTTTCGGTCATTTATCGATGCGCAGCGGCTCGCCGGCGAGGCCTGGCTGGACGGCCAGCGCTGGACTCGCATGAGCATTCTCAACACCGCTGCGTCCGGACGCTTTTCAACGGATCGCACGATGACCGACTACAACGAAGACATCTGGCACCTCGATCCGCTGGAGGTTCGACACCACGGATGAGCGGCTGATGGTCGAAGCCGGGGCCGTCGAAAGGCCAGGAAGTGTCGTAACCGAGGACGGGGTCAGCTTTGCCGTTTTCTCGGCGGGTGCCGACAGGATCGAGCTTTGCCTGTTCGATGACGCCGGCCGGGAGACTCGTCACGATCTGCATCAATCAGCCAGTGGCCTGTGGCACGGGTTTTTGTCCGGATGCACCGAAGGCCAGCATTACGGTTATCGCGCGCACGGCGATTGGGCACCAGAGCGCGGGCTACGTTTCAATCCGGCCAAACTGCTGATTGACCCCTACGCACGCGTCCTGTCCGGCGAAGCCACCTGGTCGCCTGAACTCTACGATCACGTCACACCGGTCCGCCCTGCGGACGAGAGCCCGCTGGTCCTTAGTCCTCTCGACAGCGCGCCGTTTGTGCCGAAGAGCGTCGTTGCCGCCGAGCTTCCGCCACTTGCAGAGTCCGGCGCGACCATACCGTGGTCGGATATGGTGATTTATGAGACCAACGTCCGCGGCTACACGATGCGCCACCCGGACGTAAGCGAAGCCGACCGCGGCAAGTTCGCCGGCATGCGCAACGGCGAGATTCTCGACTACCTGAAAGCGCTGGGCATCACGTCGGTCGAACTGATGCCCGTCTTCGAATTTGTGGACGAGGCCTTCCTGATCGACAAAGGGCTGCGTAACTTCTGGGGTTACAACACGATCAGCTTCTTCGCGCCGGCCACGCGCTACGCGCAGTCGGATGCCCGCCGGGAATTCCGGGAGATGGTCGACGCACTCCATGATGCCGGCTTCGAGGTGATTCTCGACGTCGCCTACAACCACACGGCCGAGTCGGGCGCGACGGGACCGACGCTGTCGTTTCGCGGGCTCGATAACGAGCGTTACTACAGGCTCGAGCCGGATGATCCGTCCAGTTACGTGAACGACACGGGCACCGGCAATACGGTCAATACCGATCACCCCGAGGTCAGGCAGCTGATCATCGACAGCCTCCGGTACTGGTCGAGCGTGATGGGTGCTGACGGCTTCCGCTTCGACCTCGCGCCGATTCTCGGCAGAACGGCCGACGGCTTCACCCGGCAACATCCGATATTCGACGAGATTCGATCGGACCCGATCCTGCGCGACGTCAAACTGATCGCCGAGCCGTGGGACCCGGGTCCCGGCGGCTATCAGCTTGGCAACTTCCCACCGGCGTGGGCGGAGTGGAACGATCGATACCGCGACTCGGTGCGGCGCTTCTGGCGCGGTGACTCCGGCGAAGCCGCCGAGTTCGCGCGTCGACTGCACGGTTCGAGCGATATCTTCGAGCGTAAGGGACGCGGACCCTGCGCAAGCATCAATTTTGTTACCGCCCACGACGGTTTCAATCTCACGGACCTCGTCAGCTTTGAGCGGCGCCACAACGAGGCGAATGGTGAGGCCAACAAGGACGGTCACTCGCATAACTTCAGCCGCAACTATGGCGTCGAGGGTGCGACCGATGATGCAGAGGTCAACGCGTTACGTCGTCAGCAGCGGCTGAACCTGCTCGCGACACTGCTGCTATCTCAGGGAACACCGATGCTGTTGGCCGGCGACGAAATCGGCAACTCTCAGTCCGGTAACAACAACGTCTACGCGCAGGACAATGAGACCGGCTGGGTCGACTGGTCCGGGCTGAATGACGACCCGGCATTCCTGAACGCGCTGAGTGCGTTGATCGACCTGCGACGGGAGATTCCTTTGTTCCGCCAGCCCTCGTATCTGCACGGCGACGCCGTCAACGAAGTCGGTTGGGGCAACATTCAGTGGCTGCGCCACGACGGTCAGCTGATGGGCGGAAACGACTGGGCGACGGCACGCAGCATGTCGGTCGTGCTGGCCCACACCGGAGATTCGCCGAGTGGGTCAGCGCCTGCAGTGGTCGTATTGTTCAACGGTGATGAGAACGAAGCCCGCTTTTCCCTGCCGGACGCTGGTTCAGAACGCGAATGGCAGATTCGCTTCGTCAGCGCGGCGCGCGACTTTCGGCCCCTGGCCGGTAATCGCTGGATACTGCCGGGCCGTTCGATTGTCTGTGTTGCGCTGGCAGACGCCTAACCGGTAAACAAGAGGCCCAGCCACTCGGCCACGACGGCCGGCTTGTCCTCGCCGTCGATCTCGACAGTCACCTCCGACTTGATCAGATACTGGCCCGGACCGCGTTCGATGACGGAAGCGGGCACAACGACCGCGCGCACGCGCTGACCGACACGTACCGGCTGTATGAACCGCACTTTGTCGAACCCGTAGTTGACGCCCATCACGGTACCTTCAGGCATCAGCGCGGTGTCGCTGGTCAGGTGCGTCAGCAATGACAGCGTCAAAAACCCATGCGCCACCGTGGTGCCAAACGGCGTCAATCTGGCCTTGTCCGGGTCCACATGGATGAACTGATGATCGGCGGTGACGTCGGCGAACGCGTTGATGCGGTCCTGATCGATCTCGAACCACTCGGACGGACCGAGCGTCCGGCCGATGTGTTCCTTGAGCTCTGTGGCGGGTACGAGGGTTGGCATATCGGCTGCTCCTGCTCGGCTAGGTCATCGTCAGAACGACTTTGCCGAGTGCACGTCGTCCGGTAATGGCGCCGAACGCGTCGGCGTATTGCTCCAGCGGGTATCGTTCGCTGATGCGCGGCGTGAGCTTGCCTTCGGCGATCAACCCGGCCAGCTCCTTGATGTTGGCGATATGGCCGGCGGGATCCTTCGCTACCCACGTTCCCCACCAGACCCCGATGATGCTGGCTTCCTTCAACAGGGCTATGTTGGCCGGCATCTCAGGTATGTCGCCGCTGGCGAAGCCGATAACGAGGTACCTGCCGTGCCACGCCAAAGAGCGCAGCGCCTGAATGGCCAGCTCGCCACCGACCGGATCGTAGACAACATCGACGCCGGCGCCATCGGTCAGCGATTTCACGGCATCGCGCAGCGAGTCATTGCTGTAGTTGATCAGGTGATCGGCACCCGCAGCGCTCGCGAATTCGAGCTTGTCGTCAGTGCTCGCGGCCGCAATGACCTCGGCGCCCATGGCCTTCGCAATCTCGACCGCCGTAATTCCGACGCCACCCGCAGCGCCAAGCACAAGAACTCGTTCTCCGGACCTGAGCGCGGCGCTCTGACGGAGCGCGTGGTAACTCGTTCCGTAGGTCACCGCGAAGCCGGCGCCCTGGGCATGATCGAGCCCGGGCAGCAGCGGCATCGCCAGCTGTTCGCTGACGACACACTTTTCGGCGAAGGTGCCGCCGCGCGGCATCGCAATGACCGAATCGCCCGGCTTGAAGCGCGTAACGCCCTCCCCAACCGCGGCGACGACGCCGGAAGCCTCGTTCCCCGGAATGAACGGCGGTTCAGTCTTGACCTGGTACTGGCCGGCGATGACCAGCACGTCCGGAAAGTTCAGACCCGCCGCATGAATGTCAACGAGCAGCTCACCCGGTCCGGGCTGCGGATCGTCGACCGTCATTAGCTCGAGACTCTCGGGCGGGCCGTACTGTTTACACATCAATGCGCGCATGTTCTTTCCTGCCTGACCATCCGGTGCCGACTGGCGCCTCATGATCGTGGCGTCGTCCCGTCGATGCAAGCGCCTGCGGCGTCACTGCCGGACACTGTTCCGACCGTGCACGATGTCCAAACAGGGCATAATGCGCATCGCGATGCGTTACCAAATTCAGACTCATGGCCATCAGCGTCTTTGACCTGTTCACGATCGGCATAGGACCGTCGAGCTCGCACACGGTCGGACCGATGCGCGCGGCCCGCAGCTTCGCCGAAGCGCTGGAAGAGCGTGGCGATCTGAATGCGCTGCGCACGTTGATCGTTCGACTTTACGGATCGCTCGGCGCAACCGGACGGGGCCATGGTACGCACCGCGCCGTGGTACTCGGGCTCGAAGGGGACACGCCCGAAACCGTGGACGTCGACACAATCCAAGCGCGCATGGATGCGGTAGCCGAGCAACAGCGCATCACGGTCGCAGGGCGGAAGCCGATCGACTTCGATCTGAAGACGCATCTCGTTTTTGAGAAGCTCGAGGCGCTGCCAGGCCACCCGAACGGCATGCGATTCCTGGCCCTCGATGAACAAGACGCAACGCTCCACGAGGCCGTTTACTACTCCGTTGGCGGTGGCTTTGTCGTTTCCGAGAACGAGTTGGGTCAGCCGGTGATCACCGAAGTGGAAGACGCTCTGCCCTACGAATTCACCGAGGGTAATGAGCTTCTCGAACTGTGTGAACGAAACGACCTGTCCGTCAGCGACCTGATGCTGGCCAATGAACGAGTCTGGCGCGATACCGATACGATTCGGCAGCGCCTGCTGGAAATCTGGCACGCGATGCAGTCGTGCGTACAACGGGGCTGCAGGGCGACAGGCGTGCTGCCCGGGCTGAAGGTAGAACGACGGGCTGCAAGGCTTCATGAGCAGCTGTCCGGCAAGCCGGAGGCAGCGCTGAAGGATCCGCTAACGATTATGGATTGGGTCAACCTGTATGCGCTTGCAGTCAATGAAGAAAACGCAGTGGGTGGCCGGGTGGTTACCGCACCGACGAACGGGGCAGCGGGCATCATTCCCGCAGTGCTGCATTACTACGCAAACTTCGTCCCCGGTGCGAACGACGATGGTGTCGTCCGCTTCCTGTTGACGGCGGGCGCAATCGGGCTCTTGTTCAAGCGCAATGCCTCTATCAGCGGCGCCGAGGTCGGCTGCCAGGGCGAGGTCGGCTCCGCCTGTTCGATGGCGGCCGCCGGGCTGACAGAGGTTCTCGGCGGCTCGCCCTCACAGGTCGAAAACGCGGCCGAAATCGCGATGGAGCACAATCTCGGACTGACCTGCGACCCGATCGGCGGCCTGGTGCAGATTCCCTGCATCGAACGCAATGCGATGGCCTCGATAAAGGCCATCAACGCCGCTCGGCTGGCGTTACGCGGCGACGGTCGACACTTCGTGTCGCTCGACAAGGTTATCGCGACGATGCGCGAAACCGGCCGTGACATGCAGGAGAAATACAAGGAAACCTCGCGTGGCGGTCTGGCGACCAACGTGATCGAGGTGCCGGTCAGCTTTATCGAATGTTAGGGGCAGAGAAACAGCATGTTCATTGATAGCAATAGTCCAACGAGCAGGATTCAATCATTCATGCGCGGCAGCTGGCTGGCCGGTGCACTGTTGGTGGCTGCGGCCGGCAACGCTCACGCAGAGACGTTCGACTTCAGCAGTGCGACGATCGCGGAGATCAACGCCGCCATCGATGCCGGTGCCCTGACGTCTGAACAGCTCGTGACGCTGTCTCTCGCACGGATCGCGGCTTACGACGATGCCGGCCCGGCGATCAACGCCGTCATGCTCCTGAATCCGGCGGCACTGGAACGGGCCCGTGAACTTGACGCGGAGCGCGAGCGGCGCGGTCGCCGGTCGCCCCTGCACGGCATCCCGGTCGTCCTGAAAGACAACATAGACACGGCGGACATGCCGACAACCGCAGGCTCCTTCATGCTGAAGGACTCGCTGCCTCCGGACGACGCGTTCCTCGTGCGTCAACTCCGCGACGCCGGCGCCATCGTGCTCGCCAAGCTGAACATGAGTGAGTTTGCATCGGGTGGCGCGATGAACTCGCTGGACGGCCCAACCTACAACCCGCACGACCCTGCGCGGACGCCGTCAGGCTCTTCCGGTGGAACCGGGGCCGCAATCGCGGCGGCCTACGCCTCGGTCGGTCTCGGCACCGACACCGGCGGGTCTGTGCGCGGCCCGTCGACCGCCAACGGCATCGTCGGTCTGAAGCCGACGCACGGTCTGCTGAGCCGCGATGGCATCGTGCCGCTTGCACTGTCATTCGATACCGCCGGACCGATGGCACGTAGCGTGCACGACGTGGCGGTCGCGCTCGGCGTGATGACGGGCGTGGACGATGCCGATGCGGCTACTGCCAAGAGCAAGGGTCGCTATGAAACGGACTACACACAGTTTCTCGACGCCGAAGCGCTGGATGGCGCACGAATTGGCATCGCGCGCGATTTCATGGGCAGTGACGAGGAAGTGGACTGGATCGTGGAAGCGGCACTGGAGGCGATGCGAGATGCCGGTGCGGAAGTCGTCGACGTCGAGCTGCCCGAGTGGCTCCTGCAGGCTCGTGGCAAGTTCTATCGGGCAATCCGATACCGGGAGTTTCGCGCGCAGATTGCCGACTACCTCGAGACGACATCGAGCGATTACCCGAAGACCCTGGAAGCACTCATCAAACGGTCGAAGTCGCTGACGGCGCGACGTTCGGACGGCGCGATTCCGAATCCGGGGCGCTGGCAGCTGATGCTGGACGAGGAAGACAGCGGCGAACTGACCGACTACGAATACATCGCAGTACGTGATCACGCGCTGCCGCTGATGCGCGGTATCGTCGGCGGCCTGATCGAGGCCGAAAACCTGGACGCGATCGTGTACCCAACGTCGCACGTACGCCCGCGCCGCGTCGACCCGGATCCCGACCCTGATGGAGCGCCGGGCAGCGGCCAGTCGCCGGTTATCATCGCAAACCTGACCGGCTTCCCCGATCTGATCGTCCCTGCAGGCTTTACCGGACGCGGTCTGCCGGTGTCGATCTCCTTCCTGGGGCCAGCATTCAGTGAACCTGCGCTGCTGGCGCTGGGCTACGCCTTCGAACAGGCGACGCAGGCGCGCCGTCTGCCGGCGACGACGCCTCCTTTACCCGGCGAACGAATCGAGTACTGAAGCTGCCGCGCGACGGTACAGCTCGAAAAAATACAGGCGCTGTCTGGGTTTAGCGACATTCTGTAATGTGACGGCCGTCCCGATTTGACCTCGCCGGAAAGCTACCATTTGCGGTGCTACCGGGATTCCAGTCGCAGGGACGGCGCGCGCAATGACACGATCCAACAGCCTGATCCTTCTCGCTGCAGGCCTCTTCATGAGCGGCCTGCTCGTGGGCTGCGATATCGAAACCTTCGACGACGAGGCTCGCCGGTTCCGCGCAGACAACCCGTCCACGCCGAACCCCGACCCAACGCCGGACCCGGATCCGACACCGGACCCCGATCCAACGCCGCCGCCCGCGGGCTTCAATCCGGTTTTTTCCGAAATCCAGTCGAACGTGTTTACGCCGTCCTGCGTGTCATCGGGCTGCCATGACGGCGGTGCCGCCGCCGGTCTGAACCTGTCCGACGGCGTCGCGTACGCCATGCTGGTTGACGTCCCGAGCAGCCAGCAGGCTGGAACCCTGCGTGTTGCACCAGGCAATCCGGACGGCAGCTATCTGATTCAGAAGCTGGAGGGCACGGCCGCAACCGGGCAGCAGATGCCGCCGGGCGGCGCCCTGTCACAGCCCGTTATCGACGTCGTCCGTCAGTGGATCGTTGACGGTGCCATCGATGACACCGTCGTGCCGCCGGCTGCGCCGATACAAGTGTCATCGGTAGCGCCAACGCCTAACCAGACACTTGATGCGCCGCCGACGCAAATCGTTATCGGCTTCAGCCGCCAGCCGGTCGACAGCTCTGTCAATGCGAACACGATCATTCTCGAACGCAGCGGCGACGATGGTTCGTTCACAAACGGCAACGAGGTTCAGATCGCGGCTGCGAGCATCATGCTCGCGAACCCTGCTTCGCAGACCGTCATCTTCGACCTGACCGGCGCGGTCATGCCGGATGACATCTACAGGCTGCGCATCCTCGGCAACGGCGCATCAGTGATTACGGACATCGATGCCAATGCCCTCGATGGCGAGTTCACCGGCATCTTCCCGTCCGGTAATGGCACAGCCGGAGGCGACTTTATTTCGTTCTTCACCATCGCAACACCCGTCGTACTCGGACCGACGCTCGACCAGATTCAGGCGGTCGTGTTCTCACCGTCCTGCGCGACCGCAGGCTGTCACACCGGGCCGGCCGGCAACATACTGCCCGCGGGACTCGATCTGAGTAACGCCAATGCCAGCTTCGCGTCGTTGGTCAACGCCATGAGCATGCAGTCCATGGGTGCGACGCTGGTGATCCCGGGCGACCCGGACAACAGCTATCTGATTCAGAAGCTCGAAGGCAGCGCAGCCGTTGGTAGCGTGATGCCGCCACCGCCGCGCGCGACCCTGGCGCCTGCGACCATTGCCGAGATCCGCCAGTGGATAGCGGACGGCGCACTGCGTTAGCCGTCGACAGGTTCTGACCGAGTCTCGCCGAGGTTATCGATTCGAGTTGACGACGCCGGCCCGGACGGCCAACTCAACCTTGCCACGTAAAGACGTCCTCGACGCCAACACCGAAGACGCGGGATATTCTGAAAGCACTCTCCAGTGACGGCGAATAGCGTCCCTGCTCGATTGCCGTGACTGTCTGGCGCGTCACGCCAATAGCGTCTCCGAGTTCTGTTTGGGTCATACCGTCCTTGGCTTCCCGCAGTTCGCGCACCCGGTTTGCGATTGGCGGCTTCTTCGCCACGCCTAGAGCCCAACCCGGTACAGCACGATACGCACCACGTACTCAGCCAGGTGCCCCAGGATCAGACTGGAAAACGCCAGGTAAAACAACAGGTCGCCGTTTGACGTCAGCAGATAGCTTGCGAGCGCGAGTACGATGCCGGCCGGCAGGACAAAGCCCGATGTTCGAGCGGCACGGTCGATAATCTGCTGCTCCCGTTCGTCGAGCGGTGCATTTGCGTCCCTAGTCGCAAGAGCAGCAATCACGGCATGACCGACGATTGAGACGACAATCATCACGACGGTCAGCCCGATAATCGCAGGCAGACCGGGTTCGGCCAGACCAGCCGCGTCAGGTCCCGAGCCGATAATCAGGGAAACATAGATGGACATGCCGATGCCCAGCGCCAGACACATGATCCACGCCGATTTTTCTTGAAACGCCACGATGGTGATCTCCGAATGTCAAAAATCTTTGACATGCGAATCTAGCGATCGACGGCCTGGATGTCAAATATTTTTAACATCGCGCGAGCGCCACGCGGCCCACTACCAGCGGTAATTTACGTCCACTTTCAGGTTACGCCCCGGCGCATTGATACCCGATCCGTGCACCCGGTAGCGTTCGTCCAGGACGTTGAGCGCGGACAGGCGCACGAACCAGTGCTCGTCCGGCGACCACGTCGCGCGAACGTTCGCGGTCGCCCAGCTGTCCGTGCCCTGTGGGTCTATGCGGGGGTCCTGGAGATCACGCGCGCTCAGGCGATTCTGGTTACCGGCGAACACCGCGAAGGGTTCGACCTGCCAGTCATCGGTGATTGCGTAGCGCAACGACAGCCGACCGTTCAATGGCGGCACCCGATCAGCCGGTTCCGACATTCCAACCGCATCGTCCTGGTCTCCACGCGTGTAATTCAGTAACAGCTCAACATTCGCCGCCTCGCTGATCGCAAGCCGCGCGAGCGCCTCGAAACCATACAGACTGGCGCTTGCGCGATTTCGCGTCTGCACGACATCGCGCCCGCCAGGCGTCACCTGGCCGGTCAGGACCGAAACGATACGGTCGGAATACTCGAGCCGCCACAGCACCGCCTCGACAGAAAACCGTTCGCCACGATGCCGGATGCCGGCATCCATCTGGGTGATCCGCTCGGATTCGAGGTCGACATTGGGCAGATTGAATCGATTGCCGGGGCGCTCTCCGAGCGTACCCAGATCGAATACGTTCGGCGCACGAAACCCGTAGCCGACGTTGGCGACAAACTGGGTGGAGTTCGTAAGCTCATAACGCCAACCGAGATCCGCACTGATGTCCTCGGGATCAACACTGAACGGTGGCGACAAGGGTGTACCAGTCAGATCCACACGCACACTGCTGAAACGCAAGCCACCGCTGAGCGAGCTGCGTCCACCGAGCTGATAGTCTGCGTTGGCGAAGATAGCCGCCTGATCGACGGTGGACCCATCGGGAAATCGCGACTGTACATTTGTAATCGCGCCCGTATCCAGATCCTCTTGCACGCGCCGACTCGATACCTCGTCGTGGTAGATCTCGACGCCGGCAATCCACGAGCCACGATCGAAATCGCCGTTCGCCGTAACCGCAATGCCAAACAAGTCGCTCCGATTGTCCTCGAGTCGCCGTGCGGTGGCCCCGGCATCGCGATTGATTCGATCGTCGACGATCTGTTGCCAGCCGGCATCGATCCGCCAGTCGGCGCCGAACCATCCGTTCGCCCGTGTGTGGCGGAGATGCAGGAAGCTGCGTTCATTCGGCGCGAAGAAGAACTCGTCGGATGCAGCCTCAGTCTGGCCAAACCCTGGCACCAGCTCGTCGACGCGCGGCGTTTTCGGCTGGCGGCCGTACTGGGCGTCGACCAGCCAGCTCGAGTTCTCATCGGGGTTGAACGTCATCGCGGCACGAAAGCTGCGGGCGCTGTACCCTGAGGGACCGACGCGCTCACCGCCGCCAATGCGGCGATCGTCGGTGTCCAGGTAGTCGGCACTGAACAACGCGGCAACACGATCATTACCAACATCAAAAGCGGCGTTAATAGAACGTTGACCCTCCGCGGTATCGAACGCCGCGCCCAGCTGAGCTCGGCGACCGAGCTCTCGCTGATCGAATTCGGGCATGCGGTTGACGACCTGCAGGACACCTCCAACGGCATCACTGCCGTACAAGGATGCGGGTGAGCCTCGGAGTATCTCGATGCGCTCGACGCTTCCGGGCGAGATCAGCGCCAGGTACTGCGTCGGGGCATTGCGGAAGATGGCATTGTTCATGCGCAGGCCATCGACCATGTGGAGAATCTCGGAGCCTTTCAGGCCACGAATGATCGCCGCGCCCTGACCGGGCGTCGTTTGCTGCAGGAACACGCCCGGCCTCGCCGCCAGCGCATCGGTGGCCAGCTTCAGACCACGAATCTCCGTCGAGTCGATCACGGTGACCGCGGAAGCAACGTCGCTGCGGGCTACCGGACGCCGTGTTGCAGTGACCTGTATTTCCTCAATAAGCTCGTCGGCAGGAACCTGCGCGCGACTATCAAAGACACACAGGCAGGCGGCTGCGGCGATAAGGACGTTTGCGTGTCGGGCCATGTGTCAGCGACGGTTGATCTCGTCCCATCGCCTGTAAATGTCGTCACTCCACCAGGACTGGATGTAAGCAACGATCGCAACCCGGCCGTCGGACTCAATCACTTCCGCGAAGCCCGGCATAAGCCCGCCGTACGGCGCTCCTCCTCTCGCGATAGTCTCGGTCAAGACAGTCAGCGGATGGTGCCACGTGTGCGCAGTGCCGTTCAGCGGCGGCGGCGGAAAGTTGCCGTTGGCATCCGTCTTTCGCCAGTCGGCGGTGGCGCTGCCGTCCACTCCATGACACACCGCGCAATGCATCTGATACAGCGGTTCGCCTGCCGTAACCTGAGCATCCGTGTACCAGCGTCCCGCGACGGTGTCTTCAACCGACGTGCCTGACGTCGCAGAAACGACCGACGTGGGAGGTGCCTCGCAGCCAGCGACAACGGCCAGTCCTGTGAGCACGATGCAGATTCGGTACATCCGGTTACCCGGCAGCATAAAAAGAGAAAGGCTACGCCAGCTATACTCCGGTTGCCAGAGAGCGCATCGCAATACGTACCCAGTAACGCGGTGAAATATTCAGGTAGCGAATACGGTCCAGTGTGATCGACGCCGGTTGCTGCGCTTACTAGAACAAGGACAGGGAGACCCACCATGAAAGCCTCCGACCTGCTGGTCAAATGCCTCGAAGAGGAAGGCATCGAATACATTTTCGGTGTGCCCGGCGAAGAAAACGCCGACTTTATGATTTCGCTCGAGAAGTCCGACAAGATTCAGTTCGTACTGACCCGGCACGAGCAGGGCGCCGCGTTTATGGCGGAGATCTATGGTCGGCTGACCGGCAACCCGGCGGGCGCTCTGGGGACGCTGGGCCCTGGTGCAACCAACCTCATAACAGGCGTCGCGGATTCCAACATGGACCGGTCGCCGATGCTCGTACTGACCGGTCAGGGTTCGACAGACCGGCTGCATAAAGAGTCGCACCAGATTATGGACGTCGTGGCCATGTTCAAACCGGTCACCAAGTGGGCCACGTCCATCCTCAATCCGAACACGATTCCCGAGATCG
>CAZMEA010000003.1:0-48470 GCA_964565135.1 uncultured Woeseiaceae bacterium | reverse complement strand
CCGCGTTCACCGCTCGCTCGAGCAAGTTGCCAAGCTTGTCCAGGTTGCCAAGCTCCACGACGATTTCGCGCTGCACGAAGTACCCCAGCAGTTTCTGACTGTTGTCATCGTTGTCCCAGCGGTACTCCGGCCGGATGTTCAATCCGGTGGTCTGGACCTGGTCACGATCAATATCGAGATCGTCAGCGACAGCAAGAAAGGCGCGAGTAACGTCAATGACACGCGACCGCGCGGACTCCAGATCGGCCTGCCGCGACTGCACGCCGAGCCGCAGCGTCGCACTGTCCGGTTCTACCTCGATGACGGCCTGGCCATCGACGGCGATTGACCGGTCGTTGGATTGTGCTGCGGCGGCGATCGGGAGCGCCAGTGTGAGCAACAGCGAAAGCCACGCTTCAGGTTTCATCGATCTCATGCCCTCTGTTTCTCGAATCTCATTTCGGCCGACAGTATCAGGCCGGGAAAATTAATGTGAGATGAACGAGCCAGTTTGCTATCGTCCTGCCTTCCCGCCAGCCACCAGAACCCCGGAAATCATACGATATGCGCCTGGAAGCCATTCAAATCGGCGACAACCCGCCGGAGGACGTCAACGTCATCGTCGAGGTCCCCGTCGGCGGTAACCCCATCAAGTACGAGATGGACAAAGATGCCGGTACCCTGATTGTGGACCGGTTCCTCTACACGCCGATGTCCTATCCGGGCAATTACGGCTTCGTCCCCCATACGTTGTCGGACGACGGCGATCCGATCGATGTCCTGGTCTGCAACACGCGTCCGCTGGTGCCGGGCTGCGTCATCAATGTGCGCCCGATCGGCGTGCTGGTCATGGAAGACAACTCCGGTGAGGACGAGAAGGTGATCGCGGTGCCATCGCACCGTCTGACCAAGCGCTACGATGCCGTGAAGACGCACAACGATCTGCCGCAGATCACGCTGCAGCAGATCGAGCATTTCTTCGAGCACTACAAGGACCTGGAACCCGGCAAATGGGTGAAGATCGGTGACTGGCTTGGCGTGGATGAAGCACGCCGCATGATCGTTGCGGCCATCGAGCGGGCGAACACCGCCGATCGCAGATCCGGTGAGGATCGCCGACAGTCGAACGGCAGCAACTAGCGGGCGGGGAAAACCGTCGCGGCTTCGAAAACCGGTCCGTCGACACAGACGCGCTTCATGGCAGGACCGTCCTCCGTTTCGACGCGTACGGTGCAGCCGGCGCAACCGCCGACCGCACAGGCCATGTACTCCTCGAGCGACACCTGACACGGCAGGCCGAAGCGCGCTGCCAGTTTTGCGACGGCTGCGAGCATCGGCGTCGGACCGCAGGAAAAGATCTCCGTTTCGGCAAGCTCGGCGTCCGTCAGGGTCTCCAGATACGCCGCGGCCAGGTCTGTGACATAACCGCGGAAGGTGCCGTCGAAGTCCGAGAGGCTTGCCAGCCGCGACGGTACGTTCCACGATTCCATCAGGGCCATTGAGGTGGCAACGTCCTCAGCGATGCCTGGAATCGGCAGCGCGGATGCCTGCAGCTCGAACGGAAAGGGAATCTCCGACCCCATGAAGACGACCGGGGACCACGCTGACGGGTTTTCCTTCAATACCTCGGCGAGAAACACCATTGGAGGTATGCCGACGCCGCCACCGATCAGCACCGTTCGCGGCCGATCGCTATGGGGCGTGAAGCCTTTACCAATCGGGCCCATCGAGCTTAGTGCGTCGCCTGGCTTGCGGCGGCTCAGCGCCTGCAGTCCCTCGCCGACCACCTTGTAGAGCACATCGATCCACCCTTCCTCGGCATTGGCTCGCATGATCGACAAGGGTCGACGCATAGGGATGGCGTCGTCGCACTTCAGATGGATGAAGGAACCTGCGGTTGCCGCACGCGCGCAGCGCGGCGAATCAAAGCGCATGACGAACTGCTCGTCAGGCCAGGTCTCGACACCGCGGACGGTCGCATCTTCGACGAAGATCGTTCCGCGATGCGGACGAGCCGCGTCACTCATGATGCATTTCCCATAACTTCCTCCAGCACGGCCATGCGCACCGCAAGGCCGTTCGTGACCTGGCGTGTGATCATCGATTGCGGGCTGTCCGCAAGACCGGACTCGATTTCAATGCCCCGATTCATCGGGCCAGGGTGCATGACGACTGCATCAGGCGCGGCAAGGCGCATGCGCTGCTCGCTGACGCCGAAACTTGCGAAATACTCGTCGATGCCTGGTATGTCCTCGAGGCTGCCGATGCGCTCGCGCTGAATACGCAGCGCCATTACAACATCCGCGTCGCGAATACCTTCGTCGAGATTGGTCATGACCTTGCCGTCGGGCATGACTCCGTCGGCAGGCGCCAGGGATTTCGGTGCAATCAGGCGCAGCTCGCCGACACCCATCGTGGTCAGTCCCTCCGCTGCCGATCGCGCAACGCGGGAATGGGCAATATCGCCGACTATCGCCACGACGAGATTCGAGAAGTCGCCCTTGCACTGCCGAATCGTCAGCAAATCCAGCAGTCCCTGCGTCGGATGAGACACGTCAGCTTCGCCCGCGTTCAGCACGCTGACATGCTCCTGGACGTGCTTCGCGATGTACGCGGGCACGGCGGCACTGGCGTCGCGGACCACAAACACGTCGACCTGCATGGCTTCGAGCGTGTAGATGGTGTCGAGAATGCTTTCGCCCTTCTTGCGGGAGGACATGTTGACATCGAGGTTGAGTACGTCAGCCCCGAGTCGCTTGGCCGCAAGCTCGAAAGAGGCCCGCGTACGGGTGCTCGGCTCGAAGAACAGGTTCGCGATCGTGCGTCCGGCAAGATTCCGGTTACGCACCGGCGGCGCACCGAGAGGGCTCAGGTAGGTTTCCGCACGATCGAGCAAACGTTCAAGGGTTGCTCGATCGAGGCCATTGAGGCTGAGCAGATGGCGCAGCTGCGTCGGCGAGCGCATTTGTTGCGGCGCGCTACTCTCGTCGTCGGCGGGATTATTGGCGGTCTGGTCAGGCATCGGTCGCGCATTCTAACCGCATTGCTCGTCGATGCCGTATCAATTTTGCGCGAGCCACCGTTCCGCGATCAACACCGCGGCGGCGGCATCGATCGATTCCTTGCGGATCCGACCGCGACGGCCGTCGGCACGCGCAGCACGCAACTGCTCGACGGCTTCCACGGATGAGTAGCGCTCATCCACCTCGGCGACCGGCAAACCGTACCGCGAGAGCGTCTCCGCGAACGATCGTGCTGCCTCGGTCATCGGTGATGGCGTGCCGTCCGCATGCCAGGGCATGCCGACGACCAGCAGCGCTGGCGACCACTCGCCGACCCAGCGATCAATCACCTGCCAGTCAGGTCCTCCAGCGGTGTTGTCGGCGGTGCCGACAGGACTCGCCGAACGGGTGACCTGTTGACCCACAGCGACACCGATACGGCGCTTACCGTAGTCGAAGGCGAGCAGGATTATCGGGGCGTCGTTGGTGTCAGGCGTGTCCGGCATCGGTCGACAGCTGGCTGATATCAACGCCCAACGCGTTTGCCGCGGTTTGCCAACGGTCCTCAAAGGGCACATCGAAGATGAGCTCCGGCGTGGCGGGCACTGACAGCCAGGTGTTTTCCAGCATCTCGGCTTCGAGCTGACCTGCGTCCCAGCCAGCGTAACCCAGCGCAACCAGCGATTTTTCGGGACCGTCGCCGGCGGCCATGGCGTCGAGTACATCCCGGGACAACGTTAGCTGAATCTCCGGGGAGACGGCGACCGAGCTTTCGAAGCTCTCGGCCGGTTGATGCAGGACGAAGCCACGTTCCCTGGCGACCGGGCCGCCGTCGAGGACAGGGCGTGCGACGATGGCCGAATCCGCGTCGTTCAGGTCGAGTTGCTCGAACAGACCACCCAGGTTCATACCGGACGGCCGGTTGATGATGATGCCCAGCGCACCGTCCGCGTTATGTTCACAAACGAGGGTGACGGTCGTGCTGAAGTTCGGGTCTTCCATGCCGGGCATGGCGATAAGTAACTGATTGTTCAGATACGTTGTGGCGACCATGACCACAGTATCGACCTTGGCACCGGCAGAAACAACCGGTCGGCGTTGACGTCAGGCTAACGCAGGTTGGCCGCTGCCGTAGCGCCTGAAGCGCTGAATCGCCACTTGTAGACGAAGTTCAGTTCCGGATGGTCGAGGCGAATCGCTTCCGGGAAGGGCTCGAACGGTGACGCTCGCTCGAGGATATTGAGTGCTGCCTGATCCAGCACGGTCGATCCCGAGGTCCGCCGGATGATCACCTCCGAGAGTTCGCCCGACGCAGCGATGGTCACCTCGAGCGTGGGGCTGCCGCTCAAACCTTCGAGCGCGATCTGGGCGGGCAGATAACGGCTGCCAACCGACTCGATCTTCCGCTTCCAGCGGTCGACGTAGCCGGCGATCTTCGATTCGCGGGTATCGGCGCTGATCACGATCTGGCGCCGATTCTTGTCCCGAATCAGGAAGTTGGACGACGCGTCCTTCGGCAACGGCAGCGTCGTTTCTGCCCCGGACTCCATCGCCAGTGCCCGGCTTGTGCGTTCCGTTTCCTGCATGCGTCGATCGTTGTGTACGAACACGTCCTGATCGGATGACGACGCTATGCGCTCGTCGCTGGCTCGATTCCGGGCAACAGAATCATCGAGCGCGTCGCCATCGTCGGCGCCCAGGTTATCCAGTGGCACGTTGCTTTCCAGCGGTGCGCTCGGTCGCGCCTGATCTTCGGTGTTGCCGCTGCCTTCCTGGCTCGCCTGCGCCAGGTACATGGCGTCGTCCAGTCGATCGAAGCTCTTGTCCGGGTCGGCGACGATCGTGACCTCGAGGGATACGGCCTCTGAGTAGAAATCGCCAATGACGGCGTTGAAGGTGACGCCAATAATCAGGATGCCGTGGATAAGTGCGGCAAGGAACAACATGGGCGGCAGGCGATCCTGGCGGGCAGGCGATTCAAGAATGAAGCGCTCGTCGTCCAGGTCGTATTGTCGCGTGTCGGTTTCAGCCATATCCGCGGATTCGCCGGCGTCATTGCACCGGCCGTGCTCGGGCAATATGCCAGTCTACTGCCTGGCAAGAAGCTGCGGTGAGACGTAGTTCACCCGCCGGAACGCCCGAAATGCCGATTGGAAGTGCCCAGTACTGCAGAATTCTGGGCAATTTCAGGCCTTTGCGCAACTGACGCTCAGGCGTCAGGCAAGCCGGGACTCAATGGCGTCGAACATGAGCCCCGCCACATTGACGCCAAATATGCGATCAATCTCCCGGATGCCCGTCGGGCTGGTGGAATTGATCTCTGTCAGATAGTCACCGATGACGTCGATTCCGCAAAATATCACGCCGTTCTCCCGCAGCACCGGGCCGACCCGCTGACAGATCTCCAGGTCCCTGGCAGAAAGCTCGCGACCCTCGCCGACGGCGCCCATAACCAGATTGCCCCGGTTATCGTCGGCGGACGGAATGCGCGCCAGGGCACCCTGGACGGGCTCACCGTCGATGAGCAGGATACGCTTGTCGCCTGCGCTGATTTCAGGAATAAAAACCTGCGCCATCGCAAAACGACGCCCGTAATCGGTCAGCGTTTCGAAGATGACATTGGCGTTGTTGTCACCCTGACGCACGACGAAAATCGACTTGCCTCCCATGCCGTCGAGGGGCTTGATCACGGCATTGCCGTGCTCGGCCACGAATCGACGCATTTCGTCCATCGATCGCGTCACCATGGTTTCCGGCGAGCAGTCCGGGAACCATGCCGTGTAGACCTTTTCGTTCATGTCGCGCAGGGCCTGGGGCTTGTTCACCACCAGGGCACCGGCCAGTTCCGCGCGTTCGAGAATGTACGTCGTATAGATGTACTCCATGTCGAACGGCGGATCCTTGCGCATCAGGATCACATCGAGATCGCCGAGCGGTTCTTCGGTCGCGTCGCCGACTTCGAACCAGCTGTCGTTGTCGTCCTGTACGCGCAGGTCGCGGCCTCGCCCCAGCGCCACGCCTTGCAGCAGGCGGAGATCGTGCTGCTGAAAGTAGCGGATCTCGAAGCCGCGTCGCTGAGCTTCCAGCATCATGGCCAGCGAGCTGTCCTTCTTGGGGGTGATCGACTCTATGGGGTCCATCACGATGCCGAGGCGGCGTTTCTTGTCTGCCATCAGATTGATCGTCCGGTTGTTTCGTCAGGTTGCGGTGGCCGAGAAGTGAGAACGGGTTCCGCATCGTTGCCGCGCCCGATTCTATACTTTGGCAGCTGGGCTCGACACATTGAACCTGCCGCCTCGACACGCGAAGCAAGACATCGGTCTGCTTCGCGGACGATCGTCCCAACGGGTCGCTCGCGCGGCGGAGAAGGTGTTCTCGGATCCGCTTATGTCACGTCGTAGCAGCCGATATCTCAATATGGTACAAGTGCTTAAGCTCCGACAGAATATTATGGAAACTTCTCTCGGAGCCGGGGGGATGTACGACAGCAAGCCTTCAGGGGCTTGCGACTTGGGCTGAGGAAAACTGTGTCAAACAACGCTACCCGCGGTCTGAATGGACTCAAGATTCTGGTTGTCGACGACAGTAAAACGATTCGGCGTACCGCCGAAACGCTGCTGTCGAAAGAGGGTTGCCAGGTCTTTACCGCAATCGACGGATTCGACGCCTTGTCGAAAATTGCCGATCACCAACCGGATCTGATTTTTGTCGACATCATGATGCCACGGCTCGACGGCTATCAGACCTGTTCATTGATCAAGCACAACAAGGTCTTCAAGGATACGCCGGTTATCATGCTGTCCAGCAAGGACGGCCTGTTCGATCGCGCGCGCGGCCGGATCGTCGGCTCGGAGCAGTACCTGACCAAGCCATTCACGAAGGACGAGCTGCTGGGCGCGATCTCGAACCAGATCAACTAGGGAACGTCATCATGGCCGTTGTTCTGATCATTGACGACTCTCCGACGGAGCTGCACCAGTTCCAGAACATGCTGGAAAAAAGCGGCTTCGCCACCCTTGTCGCTGACAGCGGCGAGGAGGGCATTCGCATTGCCCGTTCGTCCATGCCCGACTGCATTCTGATGGATGTGGTCATGCCGGGTATGAACGGCTTTCAGGCGACCCGCAAACTGACGCAGGATCCCACCACAGCCAATATTCCGGTCATCCTGATCACGACCAAGGATCAGGAAACGGACAAGATCTGGGGCATGCGCCAGGGTGCTGTCGAATACATCGTCAAGCCGGTATCTGCGAATGATCTGGTCGCGCGGATCAATGCGGCGATGGCAGCCTGAATGAACGCTGCCGCCAGTCTCGAGAGCCTCGTCGAACAACCGTTCGAACTTCTTCTGGAAATGGAGCGCCGCAGTCGCGCGGCCGTTGCCGGGTTGGCCGGAACCGAACAGCCCAGTGAATGGGTTGGCGTCGGTTTTCGCGTGGGTGACGAGCACTTTGTTGCCGATCGGAATGAAGTCCGCGAAGTACTGATGTTACCGACAACCCTTACGCGAGTACCCGGCGCACGGCGCTGGCTGCTGGGAATTGCCAATCTGCGCGGACACCTGCTGCCGCTCATCGACGTCAAGATGCTGCTCGGTAGCGGCCGAACGGCTTTGCGTCGGGCGACGCGAGTCATTTCCGTGAATCATCGTGAGATACCCGCCGGGCTCGTGGTGGACGAGGTGCTCGGTTTTCGTCGCTTCGGTGATGCGGACTTTGTCGACCAGTGGCCACAGACGGCGCTGCGCTGCGACAGCTTTCTGAACGGCGCCTATCGACGCGGCTCGGAAACCTGGCCGATTTTCAGTCTTTATCAGCTCGTCGAGAGCAATACTTTCCTGCAGGCAGCCGCAGAATGAACCGGCAACCCGCACGCAAACGGACAGTCTGAACGCTATGGCGAACAAAACTACAAACGCATCAATCTTTCGTGGTGTAGCCGCAGCTGCGGCAGCGCTGTTGCTCGTTGCTGCCGGTTTCTTTTACATGCAGGCAGGCAGCCGGACCGACTCCGGTGGCGGCGGTGCAGCGATGTCGCTCGTGGCAGCGGCGCAGAGCCTGCCTGGTTACGCAGCAGCAGCGCTGGATGGCGATGCGGCTGCCCTGAACAGCCTGCAGGCTGCGACTTCGCGAGTGCAGTCCGGTTGGCGTGATGCGGCCAACTTGCCGGGGGGCAACGGCGACTGGCAGCGTCTTGTAGAGAGCGCATCGGCTATCGCCAATCGGGCGCCAGCGATCGAAGCGTTAGCGGCGGCAATCGCCAGCGCCGACGCAACGGCTGCGCCGCTGATCAGTGGTGCAGAGCAGCTGCTTGGTGTAACGGGCGCTACCGGAGAGTTGCAGGGCTGGCAGCGCACGGCTAGCAGCTTGCCTGGGGCGCTGCGCGGATTGCCCGCTGCAACAGACAGCGGCCAGGCGCTGCAGGATATTGCGACGCAGGTAGCCGCGATGCGCGAGGTCGCGAGCGCACTGTCGGGTGGCGCCAGCGGTCTCGACGTTGCAGCTCTGTCGGCGGCAGATCAGGAAGCGCTGCTCGCGCCATTGGAGAACGACCTCGCTTCGGTCGAGGCGGCTATCTCGACCTTGGTCGGCAACGGCGACGGACTCGCCGGTCTCGGCGCAGATGTCGCCGGACTTCGGTCTGCCGCATCGGCCTTGTACGGTGCCGCCGCCTCCGCAGGTCCGGGCGGTGGCGGCGAATCCGGGCTGCTGGCGCAGCCAATGATTCCGATCGTGCTCGTCATTATCGGAGCGATACTTATCGGCGTCCTGATCCTGCTGCACTCGAAGTCTGCCGTGTTTGAACGAACCGCCGGGGAACAGGCTGAACAGAACGAACGCAATCAGCAGGCTATTCTCCGCCTGCTCAACGAACTGGACAGCCTGGCTGATGGTGACCTTTCGGTCGAAGCCACGGTCACGGAAGACATCACCGGCGCCATTGCCGACTCCATTAACTACGCCATCGAGAAGCTTCGTGAACTGGTCGCCACCATCGATCGAACGTCGATCATGGTCGACTCTGCCGCCAAGCAAACGGAGAATACGGCGACCCACATGGCCCGTGCCGCCGATAATCAGAGTCGTGAGATCGCCGCAGCCACCGAGTCGATCGTCTCCATGGCAGCCTCGATCGAGGAGGTGTCCGGCAACGCCGAACGTTCATCCGACGTCGCACGACATTCAGTAGAGGTCGCGCACAAGGGCGGCGAGGCCGTACGCCGCACAATTGACGGCATGAACACGATCCGTGAAACCATTCAGGACACGTCGAAACGCATCAAGCGGCTGGGCGAAAGCTCACAGGAAATCGGCAACATCGTCGAGCTAATCAACGATATCGCCGAGCAGACCAACATCCTCGCACTGAACGCGTCGATTCAGGCGTCGATGGCAGGCGAGGCCGGTCGTGGCTTCGCAGTGGTCGCAGATGAAGTGCAGCGACTGGCCGAGCGCTCGACAAACGCGACGAAACAGATCGAGGTACTGGTACGCACGATTCAGGCGGATACGAACGAGGCCGTCGTCTCGATGGAGCGCAGCACGACCGATGTGGTCGGCGGCGCGTTGCTGGCTGAAAACGCCGGCGCTGCGCTCGACGAGATCGAGCAGGTGTCGAACCAGATCGCGAATCTGGTTCAGAACATTTCCGGCTCCGCACGGCAGCAGGCGAGTTCCGCCGCGGACGTGACGCGACGCACGACCAAATTGAAGGAAATCGGCGAACAAACCGGCAAAGCGACAACGGCAACCGCAGCCAGCATCTCCAAGCTGTCGACCCTTGCATCGCAGCTGCGCGCGACGGTCGCTGGCTTTACGTTGCCGAGTTCGGCGCTGGAGGCCAGTCCGATAGGTGCGACCCAGGCTGACGAGCAGCCGGCGCCGGAACCAACCTTGCGGGCTGTTGAGGACAAGGCTGCAGGCCAGGGTTAATGACCGCCGATACCGGGGTTCAAAGCACAGTGCAGACGGAGGACCTCGCTGCCGAGGTCACCGAGAGCGCGCTTGCTATCGTCAGCCAGGAGCTGATGGAGAGCATTCGTCAGGCCCATGTTGCCCTGGAAGACTGCGTCGAGGGACGCGGCGGCGCGGCAGCCCTGACGCGTACCGCAAACCTGCTGCACCAGGTCGCCGGCGCCTTGAGGATGACCGAAACCTACGGCGCCGCCCTGCTGACCGAGGAGATGGAGGCTGTCTGTCTGTTCCTCGCCAACCTTCGTGCCGGCAAAGGCCGTGAGGACGGGCTCGAAGCGCTGACGCGATCGATGGTGCAGCTCCCGGTGTATATAGAGCGCCTGCTTGGCGGCGGCCGCGATATCGCACTTGTGTTGCTGCCGATTCTCAACGATCTCCGCGCGGCGCGCGGTCAACCGCTGCTGTCCGAGGGAACGCTGCTGTTGCTGAATCTTTCGCCGTCGCATGCCGGTGACAGCAAGACGCGTGAGACCAGCGGTGAAGATCCGGTTGTGGTCGCCCGCAAACTTCGACCGAAGTTTCAGCTTGCGCTGCTGGGTTGGATCAAAGGCGGTGACGTTGAACCGCATCTGAAGACGCTGACCGACGTTGCATCCTCGTTGCAAGCAGCCTCTGCCCGCGAAGACATGCGGCAGCTCTGGTGGGTGACCGGTGGAGTGCTCGAGTCACTCCAGAACGGCGGCCTCGAAACGTCCGTGGCATTGAAGCGTCTGCTCGGCCAGGTCGATCGCCAGATCAAGATGCTGATCGACGAAGGTCAAGACGCCTTTGACACCCATCCCGTTACGGATCTGCTGAACAACCTTCTCTACTACGTCGCGCGCTCCGGCAACGCCGGACCGCGTATCAGCGAGATTCGCGCAGCGTTTAACCTGTCCGAGCTGTTGCCGGGCGACGAGCAGGTCGAGCACGCGCGCGAAAGCCTGGCGGCACCCAGCGTGAAGCTGATGCAGACGGTGGCCTCAGCCATCAAGGAAGACCTGAGCCGGGTGAAGGACGTCCTCGACATCTACGTCCGTACCGGCATGACGAAGGCATCCGAGCTGGTCCCGCAGCTCGACCTGCTGAAAAAGATCAGCGACACCCTTGGCGTACTCGGACTGGGTGCGCTTCGCGGCGATATCGACGGTGAGATCGATCGCCTGAGAACCGTCGTCGATCGTGGCGACGGTACCAACGAACAAACCATCCTCGAGATCGCAGCGACTCTGTTGCGTGTCGAGGATCGACTCGATCTCCAGCTGACGCAACTTATTGTGCCCCGAGACCCGTCGCAGGACGCGGAGCCGGCGGCCAATGACGAGGATGAGGCCGACTTCAAGAAGGTGACTGAAGCGGTGATGCGCGAGAGCATCATCAACCTTGCGCGCATTAAAGAAACGTTCAGTCAGGCAATGACTGAACATGGGGACTCGTCGGGCATCGACAGCGTGCCGGCGCTGGTGCGCGGCATCAAGGCCGGGTTGTTGATGCTGAATAAGACGCGAGCGATGGACGTCGTCGAACGCGTGGGCGAACTCTTTGTGCTGGCTCTCGGTGGCAAAGGCCCGGGTCAGCTCACGCAGAAGGAAACAGATCGCCTGGCCGATGCGATTGTCAGCATCGAGTACTACATGGAGACGGTGCGCGCAGGCCGGAAAGAGCCGTGGTACATGCTGGACAACGCCGAGGCCTGTCTCGGCGTACTGCAGGAAACGGTCGCGCGCCTGCGAGTCGACTCGGGCGATCAGCCGACGCCGGCGGCATCGGCCGAAGCCGCCGAGCCCGCGGTGCCGGACGTGGCGGAAGAGGCAGAGACGGAGACGCCGCCCGCCAGGATGCAGGCGACCGACGTATTGAAGGCGCCTGTTGTTGCGCAGGATGCCGAACACCTCGATCCGGAATTGCTCGAGTTGTTCATCGAGGAAGCAAAAGAAGAGATCGTCAGTATCAATCGCAGCCTGCCTCTTTGGGCCGAAGCGCCAGACGATATGGAAGCGCTGATCACCGTGCGTCGTTCGTTTCATACGCTCAAGGGCAGTGGCCGCATGGTCGGTGCCGAGCGCATCGGCGAGTACTGCTGGGCCGTCGAGAACCTGCTCAACAAACTGATTAATCGAACGCTCGTCCGCACGCCGCCCATGGTGCAGTTCGTGGTCGAGGCGGCCGCAGTCGTGCCCGAACTGATCGAGCAGCTGGAGGTCGGTACCGAGCCCGGCGCTGACGTTGCTCTGATGACCGCACGTGCTAACGCGTTCGCTGACGGTGACCCGAACGCTGCTGTGCTGCTGCTCGCGCCGGCGGCTGGCGACGAACCCGCCGAGGACGTCGCAGCGCTGGAAATGGATCCGGTGCTCCTCGACATATTCGCCAAGGAGACGTCCGGGCACCTGCGGGTGGTTCGCGCCTACGTCGACGCCTGCGATGAACACGAGCCGCCGTACCCGGTCACCGACAAGCTGTACCGTGCCTGCCACACCTTGCACGGCAGTACCAACATGGCGAACGTCGAACGAGGCGTACAGGTTGCCGGAGCTCTGAACCGGTACGTACGCCGATTGCACGATCACAAGATCGGCGTCGACGAGCAGGGACTCGAAGCATTGCGCTCCGCGGCGGCGGCCATCGACGCGATCGTGGGTGACATTAATCATCCTGAACGAAAGCGAACGGATTTCTCCCCGTTAATCACGCATCTCGACGCGTTGACGAACGCCGTCGAGCAACCCGTCGAGCCCGTTGCCGAGCCTGTGGTCGAGGCGCCCCCGCCGGAAGAGCCGGACGAGTTGGCCGACGAGGCGGAATACGACGCCGAGATTGCAGCGATATTCTCCGAGGAGGCGGCAGAGCTCCTCGAAGCAGCGGATCAAGCCCTAACGAGCTGGAGCAGCGACAAGACGGCGCGCAATCATCTCAACGCGCTGAAACGGCATCTGCACACCCTCAAGGGTGGCGCCCGTATGGCTGGCATAACCGCCATGGGTAACCTGAGTCATGAGCTCGAATCGCTGCTGAACGGTCTGGATGACGGTCGAATCGAATCCTCACCGGCGCTGGATGAGTTGCTGCAGCAAAGCGTTGACGAGTTGCATCGGATGCGCGACATCGTCATCGCCGGCAAGCGTGTCAGTCCGGCGACTGAACTCGAGGAACGCGTCAGGGTCGTGAACGCGGGCGGTGCGGTGGCCGAGGACTCGACAGTCGCCACTCCCGACACCCAGGAGGACGAGGCTTCTGTCGACGATTCGGTATCGGTCGAATTCACGGTCGAGCCCGAAGACAGTGTCAGCATGGTCATCGTCGACACCGACCTTGAGGACACCGGCGAGGTTGATCTCGAACTGATTGACGCCGGCGAAACCGAGCCGCAGATCGAAGTGGCGGAGGCCTACGAATCGGCCATCGCCGCTGCTGAGGAAGCAGCCGCACCTCCGCCGGTTGATGAGGCCGAACAACAGGTCGAGGCAGCAGAGCCTGCACAGCCGGACGCACAGACCGAATTGCCCGAACCATCGATGGACGACGCGCTGGATGCCGTCGCTGTCGACGCGGACGAGCCGACGCCGATCGAGGAAGACCTCCCGGAACCGTCCATCGTGCCCGCAGTCGCCGAGCGACGTCAGCCGCCGCGTCAGGCGGCCGAGCAGCGCCAGGAATTCGCGCGTATCGACGCTGTTCTGCTTGAGGACTTACTGAACGCTGCCGGCGAGATCAGCATCTATCATTCGCGCCTGAGCCAGCAGATCAGTTCGATCGAGTTCAACCTGGAGGAGGTCGAGCAGACGGTCAGCCGTTTGCGGGAGCAGCTTCGCAAGCTGGAGATCGAGACCGAAGCGCAGATCATGCACGGGCATCAGGACACGCTCGTTGCACGTGATTTCGATCCGCTCGAGATGGACCGCTACTCGAACATCCAGCAGCTGTCGCGGGCACTAGCCGAGTCGGCCAACGACATGGGCAGTCTGAAGGAGCTGCTGCAGACGCAGGCCAGCGAGGCGGAGACCTTGCTCGTGCAGCAGGCGCGGGTGACCGCGGAGCTGCAAAACGGATTGATGCGGACGCGGATGGTGCCGTTCCAGCGGCACGTACCTCGTCTTACGCGGCTGGTACGCCAGGCCGCCACCGAGGTCGGAAAGCGCGCCGAGCTGGCGGTGGAGGGTGCAGCCGGCGAGCTGGATCGGCAGGTTCTGGACAAGATGCTGCCCCCGTTCGAGCACATGTTGCGCAATGCCGTCGTGCACGGCATCGAGCCACCGGACATACGGCAGGCGGCCGGCAAACCGGCGGCGGGTCGAATCACCATCCGTCTCCACCGTGAGGGTGCGGAGATGGTCATCGACGTCGCTGATGACGGAGCCGGCCTGAACGTGGATTCAATCCGGCGCAAGGCGTTCGAGCAGGGACTGCTGAAGCCCGACGCCAAAGCCAGCGATGCGGAGATTATGGACCTCATCCTGCGCCCCGGCTTTAGTACGGCGGCCGCTGTCACTCAGTCAGCCGGGCGCGGGGTTGGTATGGACGTCGTCGCCAACGAAGTGAAGCAACTCGGCGGCTCTCTGCAGATTTCGTCCGTCACCGGCCAGGGTACAAACTTCACGGTGCGCTTGCCGTTCACGCTGGCCATCACCCAGGCGCTCATCGTGCGAACGGGCGATGAGGTCTACGCGCTGCCGCTGCCGACGGTCGAGGGCGTTGTCCGGGTTGCTCGCGCAGAACTCGAAAAATTACTCAGCCAGAGCGAGCCAACGTTCCAGTACGGGGAAGAGTCGTACCGCTTCCGGCATCTCGGCATGTACCTTGGCGGACAGGCGGCGCAGCTGCCCGAGGACGAGGCCTTCATTCCGATCATCCTGGTGCGTGCCGGCGAGTACTCCGCAGCGCTGTTGATCGATGAGCTGATCGCCAGCCAGGAGATTGTGGTCAAATCGATCGGCCCGCAGCTTGCGAGCGTTCGCGGTATTTCGGGAGCGACGATCCTCGGCGACGGCCGCATCGTGCTGATTCTGGACGCTAACTCGCTGGTTCGGACCGGCGCGCCGATCGTCGAACTGAAAAGCGCCGCGCCGGCACCTATCGACGAGCGACCGCTGGCCATGGTGGTCGACGATTCAATCACCGTTCGCCGCGTCATGGAACGCTTCCTCGAGCGGAACGGTCTCCGCGTTGTAACCGCCAAGGACGGACTGGACGGCATTGGCGTGCTGCGCGACAACAAACCCGACATCATTCTTCTCGACATTGAGATGCCGCGCATGGATGGCTACGAGTTCGCCACGCATGTGCGCAACGACGATCGTGTATCGGACGTGCCGATAATCATGATTACCTCGCGAACCGGTGATAAACACCGCGCAAGGGCGATCGAGATTGGTGTCAATGACTATCTCGGCAAGCCGTATCAGGAAGTGCAGCTGCTCGACGCTATTTCCCGTCTGCTTGCTGAGCGAGGGGTGACGCTCGCATGAGCGCAATTGCCGAGGAGCTCTACAGCCTTCTGGTCCCGCTCGACGGCGATCGACTGATCGTGCCGCGGGCCTGTGTCGCCGAGGTGGTGCGGTTTACCAAGCCCGAACATCGCGAGGGCAGCGCCGAGTGGATGCTCGGTTCGATCAACTGGAATGGCCGCGAACTCCCCGTGGTGGCCTTCGAGGGTCTGGTCGGCAAGCCGATGCCGACGGTCTCCGGTCGCACCCGAATCGTCGTGTTCCACGGCGGAACCGGCAAAGTACAGGCCGGGTACTTCGGTGTATTGACCCAGGGTTTCCCGCAGCTCGTTCGGGTCAACCGCGAAGTATTGCGCCTGGATTCGAAGTCGGATGGCTGGCCGACGCCGGCGCCGGTGCTCTGTCGGGTCAAGATGATCAATGAATACCCGCTGATTCCGCATCTCGAAAACCTCGAGTCGCTGATTGCGGAGGAGAACATTCAGGCCTGACACGACGCCGCCGTGTTTTTCGCTAGATATCACCCCACAGCGTTTGCGCGATGGCAATCGCCGTCAATGCCGCCGTCTCTGAACGCAATACCCTGGACCCAAGCAAGAAGGATTCGAAGCCGGCCTGTCGGGATTCTTCCCGCTCCTCATCGCTCAGGCCGCCTTCGGGGCCAACGAGCAGATCGATAGGGCCGCCGCCGTTGGGCGACGCATCCGCCAGTCGCCGGCTGGCAAGCGGACTCAGCGTTGCGCGCAGTACAGCATCACTCTCGGCAGACAGGTACTCGGCCAGCGACAGGGAGGCTGCGATTCTTGGCAGCCGGTTACGTCCGCACTGTTCACAGGCGCTTATCGCAATGCCCCGCCAGTGCGCTAGGCGACGCTGCCGTCGTTCGCCGTCGAGTCGAACCACCGACCGAGCGGTAATAACCGGCTGAATCTCGGTGACACCAAGCTCTGTGGCCTTTTGCACGACGAAGTCCATGCGCTCACCGCGAGAGACGCCCTGAATCAATCGGAGTGTTCGCGGCGATTCTCGGTCCTCGAAGTGCCGTGCACCGACACGCAATTTGGCACTCGTCTTACGGAGGGACTCGACAGTGGCCGGGTACTCGCTGCCGTTACCGTCGAACACGGTAAGCTGTCCACCCGCTTTCATGCGTAAAACGCGCCCAAGGTAGTGGGCACGGTCGCCAGACAGGTCGAGTTCGGATTCCGCTTCGAACGGCTCGGGAATGTACAGGCGAGTTTTTGGCATGCGTCACTATGGGGTGGCGTTGCGACCGAGCATTGCGCGAAAATTCGGCTTTCGCAACAGCTTGGCAGCATCGCGAACCCGATGATTCAGACCATGAAGCCATTGTCGATCGATGCCGACGGATTTCTCACGTCGGCACGGCAATGCCCGTCGCCGAACTGCGACGAGCGGCCGGAGGGTGTGACGCCCGCGCTGCTGGTCGTCCATGGTATCAGCCTGCCGCCGGGCGAATTCGGCGGTCCGGAGATCGAGCAGCTGTTCTGTAATCGGCTGGATTGGGACGCGCACCCGTATTTCGGCCAGATTCGCGGGCTCGAAGTGTCCTCGCACGTGCTGATCCGACGGGATGGTGAGGTTGTGCAATTCGTGCCCTTCGGAAAACGTGCCTGGCACGCCGGTCAGTCGGTGTTTCGCGGCCGCTCGCGATGTAACGACTTTTCGGTTGGCGTCGAGCTTGAAGGTGTCGACGATTCACCCTACACCGACGCCCAGTACGTCGCGCTTTCGGCACTCGTGCAGGGTCTCTTCGAACGATACCCGGCGCTGAACGCGCGGCTGGTCGCCGGTCACTGTGACATCTCGCCCGGGCGAAAGAGCGATCCCGGTCCTGCTTTCGACTGGATGCGCTTGTATGATTCCTTGCAGGATCAACGCGCGCCAGACGCGCCGGAACACGCCCCATGAATTTGATTGCACTCCTTGCCGGTCTGCTCATCGAGCGGCTGGCAACGCAGTTGTTCCATCTTCGTCAATTGCGCTGGCTCGACAGCGTGATCGATGCCGGTTTCGCCAAGGCGCAGCGTCTGTCTGGCGTGCCCCCGCTGCTGTCCGTGCTGGTCCTGGCTGGCCTTCTGGTATTGCCGCTATTTCTGCTGATTACCTTCTTTGGTGATTTGCTGTTCGGCTTTGCGTATCTGTTCATGGCGATCGTCGTGCTTTTCTTCTCGCTCGGTCCGAAGGACATCGGTGAGCAGGTCGACGACTATTGCATCGCGCTCGAGAAAGACGATGACGAGGTGATTCGTCAAACGGCCAAGGCATTGCTGGAGCACGAGGCGCCCGATGACCGGTCACAGCTCGTAAGTGACGTTGAAGCCGCGGTGTGCATACAGTCCAACAATCGCCTGTTTGCCGTAATTTTCTGGTTCGTGCTACTCGGGCCGATTGGCGCGTGGGCGTATCGAGTCACAGACCTGATTCGCCGCAGGGCGGTTTTCAACGCCGTCCGCTGCGAAGACATCGACTCCCATGAAATGGACGCCGTGGAGAAGGCCGCCTCGCAGCTGCACGGCTGGCTGGCCTGGATTCCGGCCAGGCTGACGGCGCTCGGTTTCGCCCTTGCCGGCAGCTTCGATCAGGCGCTCGCTGCGTGGCGCAAGCCCGCCGATGAACCGATGGTGTCCGCGGGTGAGGAAAGCGAGCGTCTGCTGGCCCGGGTTGGCTGCGCTGCGCTGGCGCTGCAGTCACGAGACGGTGAAACGCCGGCGGAGCGCGGCATTCGCGGAGCTACCGCAGCGAACGGTCTGGTGTTCAGGCTTCTGGGTATGTGGGCCGTGGTCATAGCCGCTCTGACCCTCTACGGCTGGTCATTGTGAAGTTCGGCTGGCGTGCAGCGCTCTCGGCCCTCGCCTTTGTCGTCGCCATTGCGTCGGGCGCCGGCGCCACAGATCCCGAACACGCTTCCGGCGTTGCCCGACGCGTCGTTACCCTGTCGCCTCACCTTGCCGAACTCGTCTTTGCGGTTGGCGCAGGCGAATCACTCGTCGGCGTCAGCGCTTACAGCGATTATCCGCAGGCTGCAGGTGCCTTGCCGCAGGTCGGGGATGCCTTCATGGTTGACCAGGAACGGCTGGCGTTACTGAAGCCCGATCTGGTTCTTGCGTGGGAAAGCGGCACTCCCGCCGCAACCGTGGACGCGTTGCGTAAACAGGGCTATGACGTCGAACGCGTACGCACCCGTAGCCTTGCTGACGTCGCTGCTGCCATTGACACGATCGGGCGAAGGACCGGACGAGAACGGTCGGCATCTGCGGTGCGGGCAAAGTTTGAAGCGCAACTGGCCGAGCTCTCACACGCTGATAGAGAAGCTGCGCCCATACGTGTTTTCTACCAGATCGCGGAACGGCCGCTGTACACCGTGAGTGGCAGTCACTACGCCAGTGAGCTCATTGAACGCTGTGGTGGCCAGAATATTTTCGCCGACCTGGGCGATCTTGCACCCATGGTTTCGGAGGAAGCGGTACTTGCGAGAGATCCGGAGGTCATTATCGCGGGTGGCGACGAATCGCTAAAGGACGCGCTGTTCGACCAATGGCGTCGCTGGGACGGACTTGCAGCGACGCGCATGGACAACTTCTACGTCGTCAACGCGGATCGGCTGGGTCGGCCGAGTAACCGACTGACGCTTGCCGGCGCCGAGATATGCGCGCAACTTTCCCGGGCGAGAAACCGCCGTCAGCAGATGGTCTCGCAATGACGGCCGCTTTTTCCATTCGCAACGGCGACGCCGGAGACTGGGATGCGGTTCGAACCTTGCTGGTCGAGGATGGACTGCCGATTGCCGACCTCGACGCATCCAGTATGGAGCGCTTCATGGTGGCCGAGTCTTCCCAGGGCGACGTCATAGGTGCGATTGGTATCGAGCAATATGAGCACGTCGCCTTGCTGCGGTCGCTGGTTATCTCGGTTGATGAGCGACAGGGCGGCGTCGGGCGTGCACTCGTCGAGCGACTGGAAGCGTTGGCGTCGAGCCTCGGCATCACCGAGGTCTGGTTACTTACACTGGACGCTGATGGCTACTTTCGCCGGCTTGGGTACGAGGTTCAGGAACGCGCAGCGGCACCGTCTGCGATCAGCGGTACCGAAGAATTCTCCAATTTGTGTCCGGGGAGTGCGGTACTGATGCGTCGGCATCTCTGAAGACACGCGGTTGTTCGACGCGATCGGGTCCGAGCGCTAGCCGCGCCGCTGCCAGATCACTTCCTGGCCCGACTCGGCCCGCGCTGCCTGGCGTGCAATGACGAACAACAGATCAGACAGCCGATTGAGGTAGCGTCCCACTTCGGCGCGTACGTCTTCCTCACGAGCCAACTGGGTCACGCGGCGTTCCGCACGTCGCACGACCGTACGCGCAAGATGACAGGCGGCCGCGGCAGGACCGCCGCCTGGCAAGATGAAGTCTTTCAGCGGCGGCAGGTCGCTGTTGAAGTCGTCCAGCGAGTCTTCCAGCCGCGTGATGTACGCATCGTCGATTGCCGCGTGGCCGGGGATGCACAGTTCGCCGCCAAGCTCGAAGAGATCGTGCTGGACCTCGGTCAGGCAGGCCCGGTATCTCTCCGGCAGCGACGGGCAGGCGAGGATCATGCCGATGGCGCTGTTCGCCTCATCGACGGTGCCGTAGGCTTCAACGCGTCGACAGTCCTTGTCGACCCGGGACCCGTCACCGAGTCCGGTCGTGCCATCATCGCCGGTCTTCGTGTAGATCTTGCTCAGTCTGTTTCCCATAGCCTTGCGTCCGTGAAAGCGCGCTCGTCGGCGGCATCTATCTGTAACGATAGCTCAGCTCGGCGAATCCTGAGAGCTCCTGCATGCGGAAACCCGCAGCCGTCTCGTAAGACTCGTCGAACAGGTTTTCGATTCGTGCGTTCAGTTGCCAACGCTCTCCGAGCTGAAACTGTCCGGTCAGGTTGACCAGCGTGTAGCTTGGCAGCGTCTCGGCGAAATCTTCACGATCGCCGGTCGTCAGAAGCGAGACGCCAAGCTGATGTCGACCTATGCGCTGCGTATAGCTGATGCTCAGGCTTTCCTCGGCACGTCGCAGCAACCGCGTATTGGTCTCTGCGTTGTCCGCACTCTGCGTCGTGAGATCGGCCTTGAGAACGAAACTGTCGCCTGAATATTCATAGCCGAGCTGTGCGCCGCGAATCTCTGCTTCGGCGATGTTCTGCACCGTGAACGTCGCATTGTCGAATTCGATCAGGTCCTTGATGTCATTGCTGTAAAGCTCGAGACGCCAGGTCTGGCGATCCGTTGCTCTGTACACGGCACCCAACTGAACTTCATCGGCAACTTCGGGTGCAAGATCCGGATTGCCACCAAAACCGAACCGATCTGTCGCGTCTGGCGCACGGAATGCATGACCAGCGCCCGCTGTTACGCTCCACTGATCGTTGATCTCAAAACCGTATTCGGCGTTCCAGGTGACCTCGGAGCCGAACGAGTCGTAGTCAGTAAAACGTGCGGCGAGAAAGACCCGTTGTCGCCCCTTCGAGAAACTGTCTTGCAGGAACACGGCTCGGTAGTCAGTGCCCTCGGCGATACCCGGGCCAAACGTTGAGACAGTATCGACGTCTTCGTCAGATGCAAATATGCCGGCCATGAGTTGGTGGTTCGCGATGGCAAGGTTGTATTGCCAATCGAGCGACAGTCGATCGGATTCAACAGCGCTGACAGACTGGTTCTGCTCTATCTGATCCCGCGAGTGGCTGAGGATCAGTTTGCTCGAGCCGCGCTCGCCGAAATTGTTCCCGATCTCGAGAGCCGTGCTCTCGTTCAGGAAGTCCTGGTCGACGGGGGTAAGGAAGAAGTCGAGGTATTCGACATTCCCGCTGGCGCGCCAGTGACGCAGCGTAACGTCGCCGAATTCAAAGTCGCGGCGTGCATAGACGTTGGCGGTGACGTTGTCATAGCCGCGCTCGATGTCACTCCCGGATCGAATCGCGTAGCCATCGGTGTCCTGCGTGTTCAGCGTAATGCCAAATTCTCCCCAGTCGCCGCTGCTGCCCGCGCTGAGATGGCCGGTGCGTTGATTGAAGCTGCCTGTGCCAAGGCCTATATCTGCGTAGGGCTTTGTTGTGCGTCGTGTGATGATGTTAATCACGCCACCAATTGCGTCGGTGCCGAACAAGGCCGAGCGGGTCCCTTTAACGATTTCGATGCGCTCGATAACCTCGGGTTGAATGTGTTGCAGCGCGGCACCGCCAATGGTGCCCGGATTGATACGCACCCCGTCTACCAGAACCAGCGTGTGGTTGCTTTCCGTGCCGCGCAGGAAGACCGACGTTGCCTGGCCTGGACCGCCGTTTCGACCGATGTCCAGTCCTGCCTGGAAGCGCAGCAACTCGGCCAGGTCCGTGGCCATGGAAAGTTCAATCTGCTCGCGGTCGATTACGGTGACAGGAACCGTCGCCTTGCTCAGCGGCAGTTCGGAGCGCGTTGCGGTGACTACAATGGTGTCCCCTGCGCTGTTCTGCTGAGCATGGACGATCGTGGACGTTGCCAGCAGTGACGCCAGCACGAAAATGCGAAATCCCATCTCTTCCCCTCTTTCGACGTGACCACCCGCACGCCGGATTCTCGTTAGTGAATCGCCAGTGGAAAGTGAGGATTTCGGGCGTGTCTGTGCCCGAACGGTCGCCCTCCGCGCCACTCGCGTCCTGCTTCAGGCCGGTCTCCGGGCTGACGAGTGGACGTTAAGTCCTGTCCGTAGCGCCTTCCCGCGAGGCAGCGTGGTGTACGCCGGTCTCGCAGTGGCTTTGCTGCGCGGGCGCGCGTCAAAGCTACGGATGCACTCGATCACCGTTGCGGGGGCAGCGCCGGATTTCCTGCCTGACGGCAGTTCACCGGCTTCCCGTTCATCCGAAGTTTGCGAACTCCGGATTCACCTGAGGCGGTCGCCACGATAGGTTCAGCCCGAAGGCAAGTCAAGGCGGCGACTTGTGTCATCATTGCAGAACGCGTTCAAACAACTGGTTCAGGATTCATAAAAACGTGGCAGTCTCGATTCCCGATGGCGCTTCCGCCGAAATTCGATCTGCGCTGGAGGCGTCTGTCGTCGCCGCCGATATCGCGCGCAACTATTACCGAAGCAACCTGGCCGTTACGACCAAATCGGATCGAACGCCGGTGACACAGGCGGACGTCGACTGCGAGCGGGCAATCAAGTCCATTATTCTGGAAGCATTCCCTGAGCACGGGTTCTACGGTGAGGAAACCGGGCAGACGAATCTTGACGCCGAGTATCTATGGCTCGTCGATCCGATCGACGGCACAAAAGGATTCGTCCGCGAGTATCCGTTTTTCTCTACGCAGATCGCGCTGATGCAGTCCGGGACGCTGCGCATCGGCGTCTCGAACGGCATCATGTTCGACGAGGTCGTCTGGGCAGAGCGCGGCTCCGGCGCCTGGCTGAACGATGAGAAGCTCTCGGTCAGCAGCATCGAGGATCCGAGCCGGGCCGCCGTTTCGACCGGCAACCTGAAATCCCTCGCGCTGTCACCCGGCTGGTCCAGGCTGGGTGAAATCGTGGCTGACGCCGATCGCATTCGCGGCTACGGAGACTTCTATCATTACCATCTGCTTGCGGCCGGTAAGATCGACGCCGTGATCGAGTCGGATGTGAATATTCTCGACATCGCTGCGCTTTCGGTGATCGTCGAAGAGGCCGGCGGTGTGTTTACCGACCTGAACGGAAACCCGCCGAACCTTCAGACGCGCTCGGTACTGGCCGCTAACCCGTCCCTTCATGCAGCGTTCCTCGACAAGCTCAGCGGCTTTGTCGACTAGAACGGTGTCCTAGTCGACACGGTTAGAGGATAGCGGCACGAACAGTTCGTAGTCCTGCCACGTCACCGATGCCATCCGGATGTCGAAGAGTTCGCCCAGGCTGCCGGCACTCAAAACTTCACGGACCGGGCCCACGGTCCAGCGGCCGTCGCCGAACAACAGCAGGCAACGGTCGGCAAAGCGCGCGGCGAGGTTGACGTCGTGCATCGTCGCGGCGACGCAGGCACCGTTGTCGACCAGCTCCCGATACAGCGACAGGATCTCGAGTTGATGCTGCGGGTCCAGATGATTTGTCGGCTCATCGAGCAGGTATATGTCGGGCGACTGGGTGAGTGTCTGCGCGATAGCCAGGCGTCGTCGTTCGCCGCCGGACAACGTTGCAAGCTCACGATCGGCGAGCGCCTCCAGGCCGACTCGCGCAAGGGCTCGCATGGCCGTGTCCCGATCCTCTTGCGACTCCAGACTAAACCGTGCCACGTGCGGGTGTCGGCCCATCAGCGCGGTTTCGAAGACCGTGGTCGGAAACACATCGTCCGAATCCTGCGGTAGTAGCGCGAGCCTTTGCGCGAGCACCCGTCGCGGCAATGCTCCCACCGCGGTATTTCCCAGGGAGACGGACCCGTCGCCGATCGTTCGCACGCCGGCCAGCGTGTGCAAGGTCAGCGTTTTGCCCGATCCGTTTTTGCCAAGTATGACCGTGAACTCGCCCGGATGGAGTTCGATATCGAGGTTCTCGACAAGGGTTCGCCCCGGTACACGGACGTCGAGGCCCTCCACGATCAGTGATTCAGCTCCGTCTGGCATGCGGGAAGCCTAGACAGCTTTTGACTGTGCGCCAAGCCGGAAGGCTACTGCAGGCCTATCTCTTGCGCCGTAGTTGGTCCGACGATGACCTGTTTCAGATTCTTGGGGACGACGGCATCGTTGCTCGCCAGCGCGACGCGTCCGCCCATAATTTCTGCGAGCCGTTGGGGGTAAAGCGGCGCGCGGTCCGGTTCTGCGACGCCGTCCGGGAAGAGCGGCTGGCCGCTGCCGCGATCGTATTTGTCCGATGCGCCGAGCGTGTGCAGGAATTCGTGCGCTATCACGACGTTGTTGCGCCCACGATGACGCCGACTGGCGTAGGCGTTGACCACCCCGACCATGCCTTTCTGCAGAGCCACTGAATTATCCAGGCGGAATACGTCGGCCGGCGCGTGGTAGCGGACGAACATTCTGACATCGGGGGCAGGGTTGTCCTGAGGGCCTGCAACCGACGATGCCCAGAAACGCATGCGCAGGCTCCACCACATGACCTGAAGAACTTTGCCAGGATCCTCAACGACCGGCGGCTGTTCAGTGACCGGCTGACCGAGTGTTATACGCACAGGTCTGTCGAGCGTGCGCCCGTATCGTTCAATCTCGCGTTGCATGAAGGCTTCGACACCGGCGAAGGTTTCCTCATCGAGGTCTTCGATGTAGCGCTCGCTGACCTCGCTGCCATCGGCGTTAATCGGGTATATCTTGACGTACAGTGAATTGTTCCAGTCCGTGCTGCGGGCCTTGGTCAGGGCGGTGCCGACCGATACGGCCAGCAGGATGACCAGCAGGATGAAGATGCGGATTGCCTTGAACACGGAGCGCGACCGGTCGCTGAGACCTCGTCATTTAGCCATCCGGACGGCCCGGTTTCGCCCACCGGCGTCCCAGTTTTTCGCTTACTCAAAATCGGGTGGGTGACGAACCTGCGTCTGTTGTTCGAACGCATAGGCCAGCTGAATCAGCGCGTGTTCGGAGAAAGCCGGCCCAATGAACGAGATGCCGACCGGAAGGCCGAACACGTAGCCCGCGGGCACCGTGACGTTGGCGTAGCCTGAGACGGCCGCGAGCGATGAGCTGCTGATCTCCACATTGTCTCCGTTGACATGATCGGTCAGCCAGGCCGGACCGTTGGACGGCGCCACCAGGACATCGAGATCATGTGCAGCGAGAGTGTCGTCAATGGCGGCGCGCGAAATTCGCTTGCTGGCCTCGAGTGCATCGAGATAGGCCTGATCGGCCAGTGTGCCGGTCGCCTCGGCAGCCAACATACGTTCCTGGCCGAAAAACGGCATTACCGAATCCGCGTTAGCGTCGTTGAACTCGATGATGTCGAGCAGCGTGTCAAACGGAGCACTCGATTCCTGCAGGTACGCCGCGAGGTCGGCCTTGAATTCGTAGAACAGAACGGTCCCTTCGGCTTCGCCCATACCCTCGGTATTCGGTTCGAGGTCGTCGACGATCGTTGCGCCCGCTGCTCTCATCGCGGCGATCGCCGCATCAAAGGTTTCGTCGACGTATGGGTTGCTGCCCGCGCCGCTGTAGTTTCGGATAACGCCGATCCTGGCACCGTCGAGCGCGTCCTCGCTGAGTCCCGACGCGTAGTCGGGCAACGACGCAGGCCGATCCGCGGTGAAGGCATCGTCCGGATCCGGCGCCGTCATGGCGTTGAGCATCAAAGCGGCGTCGCGAACTGTGCGCGCCATGGGGCCGGCAGTGTCCTGGCTGTGCGCAATCGGAATGATGCCGTCCCGACTGACCAGACCGAGCGTCGGCTTGATACCTACGATGCCATTGATGGACGCCGGGCAGACAATCGAACCGTCGGTTTCCGTACCAACCGCAAGTACCGCCAGATTGGCGGCGACCGCCGCGCCGGATCCGCTCGAGGAGCCGCAGGTGTTACGTCGCGGGTCGTACGGGTTGCGAGTCTGACCCCCGACGCTACTCCAGCCGCTCGACGATCGGGTCGAACGAAAGTTGGCCCACTCACTCAGGTTCGCCTTGCCGAGAATGACCGCGCCGGCTTCACGGAGCTGCGTCACGATCGCGGCGTCGTCCGGGGCGATGTGGTCGGCCAGCGCAAGAGAACCGGCAGAGGTTGGCATCTCGTCTCCAGTATCGATGTTGGCTTTCAGTACGATCGGAATCCCGTGAAGGGGGCCACGCGGCCCCTGCGTTGCTCGCTCGCCGTCGAGCGCGTCCGCAATGCGGCGGGCATCCGGATTGATATCGATGACAGAGTTGAGCTCAGGGCCGCTATTGTCGATTCGTTCAATTCGTTCGATGTGATAGTCGACCAGTGCCCGCGCTGTCAGCTCACCGCTGTCCATCGCCGCCTGCAGTGCAGTGATATCGAACTCGAGATAGTCATCCGGAACAGGCGACGCGTCTGGAACGGAGGTGCAGGCGCCGATAAGCAGGGCTAGCGGCAAGAGCGCACGAACGGGTGGCATCATGGTCGGGGTTCTCCGGGTGGCTGAACATCGTCTGTCGCGGTACGACAAACGGCCGAGCGTACGTAGTGGTCGGAGGTGAGGCAAGCAGGGCTGGAGACCCCAAAGAAAAACCCCGCGGCCAGTGGCAGCGGGGTCAAGGTCTCTTTTTTTCAAAAGAGGTAACTGGGAATTCGGTTGCTCAGATACACATGTGATTTTAATTATTGGATCTGGATCTTATTGTTGTAGTTATTTTTCTTCTGGCGTCTAAATCCTGAATGTATCTCGTTGTTGACGACCGAAGCCAGTTACACTTCGCTTGGGCGAAGGTTATAAAGCAAGAGCTGTGCCATACCTGATTTTCTTTATAAGTTTCAGAGCTATAGCTGTAATGCCGTGGAGGTCGTCTTAGCTCCTGACGGCTTTGTGTAAAAAAAACCGACATCTAAAGTTTCCAAGGTGGAAACTTCATCAGAAACAGTGGTTTACGAGCCTTATTTCTTTTACCGGATCAGACTATATTCGCCGGTATCGGGCGAAAATCTAGCTAACGCCCAATTTTTGCCGCAGGCAACTGCGCCGTTTGCCGGGTAAGGCCGTCATTTTCATTATTGTCAAATAATCCGACACTGGTGCTCCTGCGCTCCAGGAGGCTGACCAGGCTGAAAAAACGCCCGTTTCGCACGACGCCGACGACGTTTCGTGCGTCGCCGATGTCCGCGAGCGGATCTCCCCGCACCAGCACCAGATCGGCCATGGCGCCCACCGTAATCTCCCCAAGTCGGCCGCCCAGACCGATCGCACGGGCCGCTTCACGCCCTGCTGCCTGTAGCGCGACTTCCGGTGACAGCCCCGCGGCCTGCATCGCCAGCAGCTCGGCATGCAGCGCGGCGCCTGGCAGTAGCCCGTTCGCCGCACTGCTGGCAACGACGGGGGCACGACTGCGTCGCAGGTCACCGAGCAAGGGGATCCGGGTAGCCGTTGGCGGACTTGGTTGCTTACCGCCAAGCTGTCTTGCCCTTAGAAGTTCGCGCAGACCGGGGGTATGTCTGTCGGCGAGACCCGAGAGGAGTATGCGGCCGCCAATGTCGCTCTCCGGCCGCATGTCCGATGGCATCGGACGAGAGCGCGCCGACGCGGTTTCCGCCGCCGGCAGCATGCTCGAACCAAGCGTTTCAGATTGCGCCCATTCGGCGCCAAGCACGGGTACGCCTTTGGCCTGCCATTGCTCGACGCGAGACCGGTCTTCTTCGCTGGCTGAATCGTCCGCAACGACCAGGAACGGCAGCGGAGTGTCCACTTCTTCGTCCGCTGGAAAGTGGTCCGCAAGCGCATGCGCGGCTAGCACACGGGGCCCGGGATTCTCGTCACCGTGCCAGTGTTCGTCATCCAGTAGCTCGGGCTTCTCGCCCACGAGCGTGGTGACACCCCAGGCCAGGATTGAAGCTCCCTCCGCCAGGTCGTCTGGTACGGAAGCATTGACATCGATAAGGCCCGGGATCAACGTCGTGCCGGGCAGGTTGATCACCGGCAACCCGTCCCAGTCACGGGTGGTCGTGACGTCGGCAATAAGACCGTTCTCGATCAGGACGTCGATGCCCGTCAGGTAGTTAGCGGACTGTCCGTCAAACAGGCGGTCCGCCCGGACCACCAACTTGTCCGCAGGTGCATCGACGGCTGCAATATCTCGTTGCGCAACCTGGAAACGCGGTGCGTCAGGGCGAGGTTCGGTATTGACGGGTGCGAGCGAGGCGCGAAACATCAGCCCCTTGCCCGTCCAGTCGTCGAACTCCCGGGTGCGAATGCTCTCCCCGCCGGAGTAATAGAGACGTCCCCGGTCGAGCCAACTGACCGGATCCGGAAACAAGCCATTGTTCTCCGCCAGGACCCGATCCAGCGCTGGCTCGGAAAGGATCAGCATCCGCAAGTCATGATGACCATCGTGTTCGTGAAAATAGGTAATCAGGGTTCCGTCCGGGCGCCAGGACGGTGCGGCAATCGGCGTCATCGACTCGACAAGCACGCGTGGCGGTTTCGCGAACTCTTTCATCGTTAGCGTCCAGCCATCCCGGGTCCGGGAGACGTACACGAGATCCCGACCGTCGGCTGACCAGGCAGCGTCCGTCTCATCGCCTGGAGCGTCGGTCAGTCGCCATTCGAGACCTGTCGCCAGGTCGATCTCCCAGAGGTCGAAGCCGCCGCGACGCTCGCGCGCACTGAAAACCAGGCGGTCTCCTGACGGATGCCAGGCAGGATCGCGGGCATCGCGACCGGATTGCGTCAGCAACCGATGCTCTCCGCCTGCCGAAGGCACGAGCCCGATTGCAACGCGCGATCCGGAGTGCTCTTCGAAGGCGACCTGGCTCCCGTCCGGTGACCAGCGCGGCCGCTTCAAGTCACGATCGTTTTCGGTCAGGCGCTGAGCCGCGCCGCCGCGAACAGGGATCGTCCAGAGATCGCCGAGCAGGTCAAAAACAATGGTGTCGCGGGTTGCCGATACGTCAAGGGTGAGCTCGCTACCGCGAGTCACGACCGTTTGCGCCGTCCCTTCGGCTGTGACCGCGACGAGGAAGATCGACAGGTGGGCAAACAGCTTTGCGTCACGCACGATCGATCGTGAGGTCCATGAGTTCATCGGCCTCGATGTCGTAAGTGATTTGCATCGGCTGACAACAGACCTGGCAGTCTTCGATGTAGCTCTGGCCGCCTGCCGAGGGGTCCAGCACGATGTCCACCGTTTCACCGCAGAACGGGCAGGAGACTCTGCGCTCATACAGTTCCGCGTACATTGAAACGGTCTAGGGTTGCAGTCGCGTGCTGGTCCATGGACCCGGGTTAAAGCCACCGGCATCGTCCGACGTCAGGTCCCGGGTCCAGCGCGCTCGATCGTGTACCCGGTTTTCTCCGTCAACCCAGAGCTCAACCGCGGATGCCCAGACGCGCAGACCCCCCCAGTGAGGCGGTCGCGGTACGGGTGCGTTGTCGTCGCCCACGTCAAATTCGGCAATGCGTTGCTCGATTTGCTGTAGCAGCGCCTCGCGTGATTCGACCGGTTGGCTCTGGTCGCTGCCCCACGCGCCGAGCCGACTGTTGCGGTCGCGGGTCGCGAAATAAGCGTCGCTTTCCTCTGCCGGCGATCGAGTTGCCAGACCCTCGACGCGCACCTGGCGCCCCATGGCGTCCCAGTGAAACACAACGCTGACGCGTGGATCTGCATCGATCTCCCGGGACTTCCGCGACGTGTAGTTCGTGTAGAAGACGAGATAGCCGGGATCCGCCGCCAGACCCTTGCACAGAACGATTCGCGCCGAAGGCTGCCCGTCGCCGGCAATCGTCACCAGGGTCATCGCATTGGGATTGGGTTGATCGCCTGTGTCTGTCGCGTCTTCCAGCCACTGTTCAACCCAGGTCATGGGGTTGTCAGGAAGCGTCGTCGGAAGTGCGTTCTTTACGGTAAATCTGCTCACTGTGTGGTGCTCGTTTGCATCGTTCGCGGAGAGTAGCAAACGTCCCGTCCGCCATCATCCGGGACCGACAAAGACGCCGCCGATGCGCCGAGGGTCCGCGCTTGCGGTCAGCAAATCCGGTTCATCGAATCGCGCGACGCCAACGCCACCGAAGTACATGCTACACGGCGCAAATCGATTGACCGGCCTGGACACCCGCAGTTCCGGAATGTCGCCTTCGATCGAAACAGACAGTTCCTCAGTGGCTGTTTCCACGTGGACGCGGGCGGTCTTGTTCGCCCGGTCGAGATCTGCCCCGGTGAGCAGGTGATGGACAAGAAACTGCTGCAGGGAAGTGGTGATGCGGTCCGCGCCCGGAGATCCGAATGCCAGAACCGAATCCGCCGATCGTGCGACGCCCGGTGCCATGTTGGACGGAAGGCGGGCGCCGGGTGGGCCGACATCGATCCCGCGCTTGTTCAATTCGAGTTCGCCAAGGCAATTGTTCAGCCAGAGGCCGGTGCCAGCCGGCATCTCGCCGGAGCCGTAGCCTGCCGAACACGTTATCGCGCATGCCAGACCGCTGTTGTCCACTGCCGACGTATGCACCGTCGACCCCGAATAGTTGGCCCGCAACAGTGCGCCGCTCCGCGCCAGTTCGAGCAGCCGGGCGGCGTCAGCCGTGAGGTCCGTGCTCAGGTCCAGGTGCGATTTGCGATACCCGAGCGCGGCTGCCTGTGCGGCGACGATGTGCTCCATCAAAGCGCCGTGGGTCGGCGCCTCTGTGTCGACGAAGTCACGCGCCATGATGAGAAGCGCGCCGAGGATGGCGCCGCCGACTGCGGGAGGCGGATTTACGGCGATAGTCCAGTCGCCAAACGCGACCTGCAACGCCGGCCGCCATTCCGGCCTGTAGTCGCGAAGATCGGCTGCGGTGAGCCGACCGCCACCGTCGCGCACGTGTTCGACCATGGCCTTCGCCAGGTGGCCGGCATAAAACACCCGGGATCCCTCTGCACCGATTTCGGCCAGGGTGTCAGCAAGGTGCGGCACGACGATTCGTTCACCGGTCTGCCGTAATTCACCGTCGGCATCGAACAGCGCACGCCTGCCGTCTTCGCTGCGCGCGAACAGTGGCTCGCCGCTGAACTCGAGATAATGACGACACGCGGACGGCAGCGGAAAACCGTCCGCACAGGCCTTGACGGACGGCGCCATAACCGTTTCGAGACTGCAGTGGCCGAAGCGATCGATGGCCTCGCAGCACGCGGCCAGCGCGCCGGGTACGGCGACGGAGCCGCTGCCGACGACCGTTTCCATGCCACCGCCGTAACCCATGTGCACCAGCACACCCTCATCGGGCGAGTAGGTGGCGTCCATGTCCCGGCCCGGAATCGTTGCGCCGCCATCGATCGTGACGGGATCGAGTCCAGTTGGCCAGACTGAGACGAACGCACCGCCCGCGAGCGAGCAAATGCCGGGCTGGGTATTCATTGCGATCATGCTGGCTGCAATCGCGCAGTCGACCGCATTGCCGCCGTCCGCGGCAACCTCGGCCGCGGCTTCCGCAGCAAGCTCAGATGTCGTAGCGACGGCAACTCGGGGCGCGCGGCTCATGGGTAATGCTCAGTCGGCCCGGGCTGCCGTGCGCGTTGTCAGAAGTGAATAACGGAGCGGATTGATTTGCCTTCGTGCATCAGGTCGAAGGCACGATTGATGTCTTCGAGCGGCATCGTGTATGTGATGAACTCGTCGACCTTGATGTCGCCACCCATGTACTGGTCCACCATGCCCGGCAACTGCGTGCGACCGCGGGTTCCTCCGAATGCGGTCCCACGCCAGACGCGGCCGGTGACGAGCTGAAACGGCCGCGTGGAAATTTCCTGCCCGGCGCCGGCAACGCCGACGATGACAGATTCGCCCCAGCCTTTGTGACAGCACTCCAGGGCCGCGCGCATCAGTTCGGTGCTGCCGACACACTCAAAGGAATAATCCACGCCGCCGTTTGTGAGTTCCACAATCACTTCCTGGATCGGCGCGTCGTGATCCTTCGGGTTCACGGTGTCGGTTGCTCCCATCTGTCGGGCCAGCTCGAACTTGCCTTCGTTGATGTCGATAGCAATGATGCGAGCCGCGTTTGCCATCGTCGCACCTTGAATACAGCTCAGACCCACGCCACCGAGGCCGAAGACAGCGACCGTCGCACCTTCTTCCACCTGCGCTGTGTTCAATACAGCACCGATGCCCGTCGTAATTCCGCAGCCCAGCAGGCAGATCTTCTCCAAGGGTGCATCCTTGCGTACCTTCGCGACGGCGATCTCCGGCAGGACCGTGTATTCACTAAAGGTCGAGGTTCCCATGTAGTGGTAGACCGTCTTGCCGCCGAGGGAAAATCGGGACGAGCCGTCGGGCATCAGCCCCTGGCCCTGCGTGACCCGAATGGCCTGGCACAGGTTGGTCTTGCCGGAGGTGCAGAAGCTGCACTCTCGGCACTCCGGCGTGTACAAGGGAATGACGTGATCGCCGACCTGCACGCTGGTAACTCCCTCGCCGATCTCCTCTACGACGGCACCGCCTTCGTGGCCGAGAACGGACGGGAAAATGCCCTCGGGGTCCTCCCCAGACAATGTAAACGCATCCGTATGGCAAACGCCTGTTGCAACGTTCCGCAACAGCACCTCGCCGGCCTTCGGGCCTGCGATATCCAGTTCTTCGATTTCGAGCGGTTCGCCTGCTGCCCAGGCGACGGCTGCGCGTGTCTTCATTGTGATCTCCCCCTTCCCCTAGTCGGTGACGACCTTGAGATGTTCGCATGAATGCGGGTGAGGCGACAGCAATGCCGGCGACCGGTCTTCTGTTGGGCCCGTACATGCGGTACAAGAGCGACTGATCTATCGCTATTCGAAAATCGGAGATTTCAGTGACCAACAGCCTCGACGATTTGCGAGCCGAGCTTTCAGATATCGACCGCAGAATCATCGATCTCATTGCGGAACGTCAGCGTGTCGTCGGCGCCATAGGCCGCGACAAGTTGCAGACGGGAAGGGCAACTCGCGATTACGAGCGGGAGAAGACGGTCATCAGCCGGGCTCGCGAACAGGCGGCGTTACAGAACGTCGATACGGCGCTCGCAGAACAGATCATGACGGCGCTGATTCGATCGTCGCTGACCAGCCAGGAGCGTGAGCGCGTTGCAGCATCCGGCAAGGGCGGTGGCCGCCGCGTTCTCGTCATTGGCGGCGGCGGCAAGATGGGCCAATGGTTCGTGGACTTCTTCAACTCCCAGGGCTTCGTCGTGACGATAGCGGATTCGTCGGTGGAGCCCGGGCCCGATCGATTTACGGCATGGCGCGCCGCCGGGCTCGACTACGACATCATCGTCGTCGCGACGCCGCTCGCTGTTTCGGCACGGATACTCGAGGAGCTTGCCGAACTGAAACCTGAGGCGCTGATATTCGATATCGGGTCTCTGAAGACGCCGCTGAGGAAGGGTCTCAAGGCGCTGCGTGAAGCCGGCTGCAACGTGACCTCCATCCATCCGATGTATGGGCCCGATACTGCTCTTCTGTCAGGGCGTCACATCATTTTCGTCGATGTCGGCGTGCCGGCCGCCACCGAGGCGGCGAGGGAGCTGTTTTCCGAGACGATGGCGGACATGCTGGACATGGATGTCGACGATCACGATCGCCTCATCGCCTACGTTCTGGGCCTGTCGCACGCACTCAATATCGCCTTCTACACGGCGCTTGCGGAGAGCGGTGAGGCCGCTCCAAAACTGGCCCGCATGTCGTCGACCACGTTTGATTCACAGCTACTGGTATCCGCCGCCGTCGCCGGGGATAACCCGCACTTGTATTTCGAGATTCAGAATCTGAACGACTACGGTATGGAGTCGCTCGATGCGCTGTGCGAGGCCGCAGAGCGTCTGCGAAGGACCGTCGCCGACAATGACGAGGACGAATTCGTGCGTCTGATGGCCCAGGGACGCGACTATCTGGCGAGTCGCGGTTAGGCGCCCGGAAAGCGCAATCAGTACCGGGACGACGGTCGCCGATTCTGGTACAACCAGTCCATCGCAGTGCCTGACCAGGGTGAACCACGATTGGGTCCGGAGACAGTCTAGCGGTGGACGACGTGCAGAATCTTGAAGCCGCGCTGGCAGATGCCGAGGCACGCCTCGCCCGTCTCCGGGAGGAAGCGGAGCGCAACAGCGACATATTGCGGCGTTCACAGGAACGCGAACTGCATCTGCTTCAGGCCGAAGATCTCGTTACGCTTTTTCGCCGCATGCTGGTGGACCTTCGGGAAAGCTATGGTCTCGACACGGTCACGATCGTTCTTTGTGACCCTGACCATGACGTCCGTCACCTCATACTGGCCAGCGAGCCCGACGATCGGAATCTCGATGGCTTGTTGTTCGTCGACGGATTAGCGGGGCTCGCACCCCAGTACATTGCGCTGCGCGAACCCTGGCTTGGCGACTATTCGGCGCCGGATCATCAGCTGATCTTCCCGGCAACCGACGGACTCAAGACCATCGCGATTATCCCGCTGAAGCAGCAGGGGAGACTCTTCGGCAGCCTGAATTTCGGCAGTGGCGACGACGCCCGGTTCACGACAGGGCACGCAAGCGATTTCTTTGCGCATCTTGGCGCGATCGCGTCTTTCGCCCTGGAGAACGCCGTGAACCGCGCTCGTCTGCTGCGCAGTGGCTTCACCGATGTGCTGACTGGCTGGTACAACCGGCGCTACCTGCAGGTTCGTATCAAGGAGGAGCTTGCCCGGGTACGCCGGCATTCCACACCGCTGACCTGCCTGATGCTGGACATCGATCATTTCAAGAAGGTTAACGATGAGTACGGCCATGCCGCCGGCGACGAGGTCCTGCGTGATCTCGCTCAGCTGATCGAGGGGGAGATACGCGCGACGGACGTTGCTGCCCGATACGGTGGCGAGGAGTTCGTCATTCTTCTGCCCGATACGGATGAGAACTCAGGGGCGCTGCTGGCGGAGCGAATTCGCGGAGCGGTCGCGGCGCATCCGTTTACGGTAGCGAACGGCGTCAGCATTTCGATCACCGTGTCGATCGGCGTCGCCAGTGCATCGCCCCAGCGTGGCGATAACGACCTGAAGACCGCCGGAGATGCACTGGTGGCGCGAGCCGACGTCGCGCTTTACAAGGCAAAGGCAGATGGTCGCGATCAAGTGTCGCTGAGTACCTGAGATCGTGGCGACGTTAAGCAGAACTCCGCGAATCGTCAGTGCGCTGGCGCTGATCGTACTGGCCACCTCTAACCTGTCCGGCTGCAATCGGCCCACGACGGAAGACGCCGTGGAGCCGCGCCCCGATCTTGGCGACGCCGACCTCGTCCTCTATACGTCACTGCCGCAAGAAAGCGTCGTTGCAATCGCCGATGCCTGGCGCGACGCAAGCGGCATCGCGATCAGTTTCATGATCGACGATGCTGAAACTCTGATCGACAAGATGGCGACGAAGGCACACTACCCCGGTGCTGATCTTCTCCTTGTTGCCGACAGCGTCAGCGTTTCGCAGGCCGTGGATCAGGACGTGCTGCGTCCGTTGGCCATGATGTTGCCGTCGACCGCCCGATCGGGCCTGCCCGTCGATCCGGACGGTTACTGGCGGGCCGTCGGCGTCACTGCCGATCTGATCGTGGCGCGGGACTCGCTCGAACTGCCGACGACCTATGCCGCACTCGGTGAGCCCCGCTATAAGGACGCTCTGTGTCTTCGCCGCGGTTCTGAACGCCGCAGCATTGCGCTGGTGGCTGGCATTACGGAAAGACTGGGTGCACGAGACAGCGAACTTGCCGTTCGCGGCTGGCGATTCAATCTGGCGACCGCGGTCTTCGATAATGAGTCGGATCTCCTGGCAGCTATTGTCTCGGGCACGTGCGGCATCGGCATTGTCGATAGCCGGATCGTTGCCGCAGCGTCGGATCTGCCGTCCGGCATCGTTGTCGCGCCGCCGACGGAGGCGAGTGCGGGTGTGCACGTCCACCCACTCGCCGTTGGCGTCTCGCGGCATGCGCGTGACCCGGATACGGCGGCCAGGTTTATCGACTGGTTGCTGTCGCCGGCGGGTCAGGATGTGCTCGAGGCGTCTGGCGCGGCGCCGGCGATCGATATTGCGGCCGGGCAAATGCGAGAATCCCTGCCGTACTACCTGTACGAAGATGCCGAGCTCCTGATCGAACGCGCGCGGTATCGGTAGCCGGCGACGTTGCTCAGCGGCTTGCGGCAGTACGTTCGCGGTAGCCGCTGGACCGATGACGAATCAATATCAGGAACAGCGGCACACCCAGCATCGCCGTAAGGGCACCCACCGGTAGCTGCCGCGGCGCCAGCAGGCTACGGGCAAGCGTGTCCGCGACCACCAGCAGGCTGCCACCGGCCAGTGCGGCTGCCGGTACCAGGAGTCGGTGACTGCTGCCGACCGCAAGTCGGATCAGGTGGGGAACGACGAGGCCAACAAAACCGATGACGCCGACGCTCGTTACCGAGACGGCGACGGCGAGCGCCGTAATGCCGAATAGCGAAAGGCGCACTGTGCCGACGGGCAAACCCAAAATTGCTGCCTGCAGTTCGCCGTGGCCGAGCACGTCGAGATGGCGTGCGAAGAGGCAGCCGCCGATTACGACGATAAATAGCAGGCCGAAGGCCTTGCCCGGTTCGTAGGCGAAGCTCAGATCGCCCATCAGCCAAAAGAGCATTCCGCGCAGCTGTTGGTCAGGGCTAAGCGCGAGAAGCAGCGTTGTGATCGCACTGAATCCCGCAGCCAGGACAACGCCGGTCAGCAATAGCCGCGTCGGCGTCCAGCTGCCGCTACCCCGCGCCACCAGGAACACCAAAAGCGCCGCAGCGAGCGCGCCGCCAAATGCGGCTGCGTCGATGGCAAGCGTGCTAACGCCGAGCAACATGGCGAGCAGCGCGGCGACCGCAGCGCCACCCGACGTACCGAGAATGTAGGGTTCGGCGAGCGGGTTACGCAGCAGTACCTGCATAAAAACCCCGGAGACAGCGAGTAGCCCCCCGACTGCGAACGCCGTCAGCGCACGCGGCAGGCGAAGGTCCAGGACCAGCATGCGAGTTGCTTGCGATGCGTCGCCGGTCAAGGCCCGCCAGGCCTCCTGCAGGGAAACCTCGGCGCTGCCGGTCAGCAAGGCGAACGTCAGCGCAAGCACCGCTATGGCGAACAGAGTGACGTGGGTCTTGAATGCGACAGACATTGTGAGGGGGGTTATCAGCGGTTGGCAGAGCCAAACCCGTCATTTTGCCAACAATCTGGACACATTACCGGATACATGGAGAATCGACGCAAACGAGTTCCGAACACCATGAGTGACGATCAAATAGATTCCGAAGGCTTCCGGGCCAACGTCGGCATCATTCTTGTGAATGATGCCGGCCAGCTATTCCTTGCCGGAAGGGTCGGAAATCGCGGTTGGCAGTTTCCTCAGGGCGGCATGCAGCCGGGCGAAGATGCCGAGGCGGCGATGTATCGCGAACTGCATGAGGAGGTTGGGCTGACGGCTCAGGACGTCGAGATTCTCGGTGCTACGGACGACTGGCTGCGCTACCGCCTGCCGGATCGGTTCGTGCGCCGCGGTTCAACGCCGCTGTGCATCGGTCAGAAGCAGCGCTGGTTCCTGTTGCGTATGGTTGGTCCGGACGATCGAGTCCGGCTGGACGCAGCCGATACCCCCGAATTTGATCGCTGGCGATGGGTGGATTTCTGGAAGCCCGTCAACGAAGTGATTTACTTCAAACGTCGGGTCTACGCCCGTGCGTTACACGAGCTCGGACCGCTGGTGTACCCGGAGGGCTTGCCGCCTCGGCCTCGCTGGTGGCCGCAACGATGGCGGGCCGTGTTTGACAAGGACATCCGACGGGCTAGAACGGCTTCGCAACGGCAAGGCCAATAATCGCTAGCAGGAAGACGACGGGTATCTCGTTGTACCAACGCAGGTTCGCGGTCTTCGGGCTGGCGTAGCCGTCGGCCAGCTTTTTCATCCAGCTCCGACAACTGATGTGATACGCGGTGAGGCCGAACAGGAGACCGAGCTTTGCGTGAAACCACCCCATTCGCAGTAGTCCCGAGTTCAGAACGACCAGAATCAGACCGAATATCAACGTCAGAATGGCGCCGATCGTCATGATCCCGAACAGTCGGCGCTCCATGATGACGAATCGATCGCGGGAGATATCGTCCGTCGCTTCAGCGTGATAGATGAACAGCCTGGGCAGGTAGAACAACCCTGCGAACCAGGTGACCATGAAGGCAACATGCAGCGCCTTGAACCAGACGTAGTAGGCAATCATGGCCGTCGAGCCTCCTGTCCCGCAATCGACGTAAGGGACGCGAGCCCCTGATTTGCAACCATTTCCGTGACCTGCCGCACTTCTGTTTGCCAGAATGACCGCGTACCATACCTTTTTTAACGTAAATCAGGTACGCATCCGTTGGCATCTCGCTCGCCCGCCAATATCAGCGGCATTTCCGCATGGGCCCTGCGCTCCGCGGTGCTGCTCGCGATCGCTGCCGGCGGCTACCTGGCGTTTGAGCTCGGACGAATCCAAGGCGGTTACAGCCTGGTTGAGGCCACGGCCGAGACTCGCGAATACCGCGCCACTATAGAGGAACTTCAGCGCGAGGTTGTCTCCCTCAGGGAGGAAATCGCCCTCGAGGAAACCCACCGCGAAGTTGAGCGCCAGGCCTACGACGACGTTGAAGCCAATCTTGTCGGCCTGCAGCAAAAGATTCAGGAGCAGCGCGACGCCATAGAGTTCTATCGCGGGATCATGTCGCCTGAAGACGGTGCTCGTGGTCTCCGCGTACAGGGCGTCAAGCTGAGCCGTGGCGTCGAGGAGCGGGAGTACGTCGTTCGGCTGGTTCTCGTGCAGCTGCTGAAGCACGACCGCGCGGTGAAAGGCGACGTCGATCTGGTGCTCGAAGGGGCTCAGGACGGCGAGCTGCGAACGTATTCGCTGGAGGAGTTGGTGCCTGCCGATCAGGACAGTGCCTGGCCGTTCCAGTTTCGATATTTTCAGACCTTTGATCGCAGCTTGATCCTGCCCGACGGCTTCACGCCCGAGCGGCTAAACGTACAAATCCGTTCCCGCACGAAGTCTGTGGACAGCGTGGAACAGACCTTTGCCTGGCACACAGTGCAAAGCTGAATTCACTGGAGGAAACCATGTTTGGGCGCAGGAAGATTCCGCATAACAAGGTCGACACCCTGGTCGGCGCAAACTCCCAGGTCAGTGGCGACCTGAGCTTCGATGGTCATTGCCACGTTGACGGCGTCGTGAAAGGCAACGTCAACGCCTCTTCCGAGGGCAACTCGGCGCTGAGCATTTCTGAGCAGGGCACGGTTGAGGGTGGCGTTTCAGTGCCTTATGTCGTCCTCAACGGCCTCGTTCGCGGCGACGTCATTGCCAGCGAGCGCGTTGAACTCGGCCCGACAGCCCGAGTCATAGGCAATGTCTACTACAATCTCATTGAGATGGCGATCGGCGCCGAGATTAACGGTAAACTCGTGCATCAGGCAGACGGCACGATGCCGCTGCTCGAAGAAGCCAAGACAGAAGACGCCAAACCAGAGGACGCCAGCGCGGCGCCGAGACCGACACCAATCGCCAGCGCGTCCTGACGCTACAGGGACACGAACGCATGCAGGAACAGATAGCACCATCCATGCCGACGCCCGTCGTTTTCACGGATGCGGCGGCCGACAAGGTCAGCGAACTCATTGCCGAAGAGTCCAATCCGGAGCTGATGCTCCGCGTCTTCATCTCCGGCGGTGGCTGCTCTGGTTTCCAATACGGCTTCACCTTCGACGAGCAAGTCGAGGACGGGGACAGCCAGGTCGAGAACCGCGGCGTCACCCTGCTGATCGACCCCATGAGTGTCCAGTACCTGATGGGTGCGGAGATCGACTACAAGGAAGACCTGCAGGGCGCACAGTTCGTCATCCGCAATCCGAATGCCACAACGACCTGCGGCTGCGGGTCGTCCTTTTCCGTATAATCAGCCCGTCCGCCGGCACACTTTGCCGGGCGTCATCGAGGGGCTCGAACGATCAGTACCGACCCGGTTGATACGGGGAACGCCACTGCGGCGGCTGCCGGCGCGTCCGAGGTACTGGCGGCCGTCGATCTCGGCTCCAACAGCTTTCACATGATCGTCGGCGAGCTGCGCCACGGGCAGCTCGCGATTATCGATCGCCTCAAGGAAACGGTCCGGCTGTCGGAAGGGCTCGTTGAGTCGGGGAATCTGACTCAGGCGGCTCGCGTCCGGGCGCTCGCCTGCCTGGCGCGCTTTGGCGAACGTCTGAGAGACATGCGGGCAGACAGCGTTCGCGCCGCCGGAACCAGCACACTCCGGCGTGCCGCCGATAGCGCCGCCTTTTGCCGCGAAGCCGAGAAGGCGCTCGGTCATCCGATTGAAGTCATTCCCGGTATCGAAGAGGCCCGCCTCATTTACAACGGCGTGGTGCACAGCACACCGCCTTACGACGGTGTCCGACTGGTGATGGATATCGGCGGCGGCAGCACTGAGTTGATCCTGGGACAGGGGGCACGGCCGAGTGCTCTCGAAAGCCTGCACATGGGCTGCGTCGTCATGACCGAGCGTTTCTTTCCCGGCGGCCGAATAAGTCGTCAGTCCTTCGAGGACGCGCGTCTCGCAATTCGCCTCAAGCTGCGACCGGTGAAGGCTTTCTTTCGCAACACGTCCGAGGTGCAGGCCATCGGCGCGTCGGGAACCGTACGGGCAACCGAAGCCGTCGCTCGCGAGTTGGGTCTTATCGACGACACTCTGACTTTGCAGGCGGTGGAACAGCTCATCGAGACGGTCATTGGACATGACGACGTTCGCGCACTGTCCTTGCCGGGCCTGTCGGCATCTCGGGCTCAGGTGTGGCCCGGAGGCCTCGCGATCCTCGTCGAGTTGCTGCAGGTCTTGCGCATTAGTGAGGTCACCATCTCGGATGGCGCGCTGCGCGAGGGTTTGCTGTACGACTACATCGGGCGCTCGCAGCAGGAAGACGCGCGCATGCGCAGCGTTCGGGCGCTGGAGAGTCGCTACAACGTCGATGCCGATCAGGCAGATCGCGTCGAGGCGACGGCCTCTGCGTTGCTCGCCCAGGCTGCCGAGACCTGGCAGCTGACGTCCGACCTTGCAGGTCTGGTCCTTGGCTGGTCGGCGAGGCTGCATGAGATCGGTCTGGACATTTCACACGTCGGCTTCCAGCGCCATGGCGCGTACATCGTCGGCAACGCTGACCTGCCCGGATTTCCACGTAACGAACAGGAACTGCTGGCGTTTCTCATTGCCAGCCAACGTCGAAACATCGATCGTGGAAAAAGCGACGCTCTGCCGAGATCGTGGCGCAAGAAGGCACTTCGCCTCGCCGTGATTCTTCGCCTTGCCGTACTTTTGAACAGAAACAGAAGTCGCGAACCACTGCCCGACATTGCCTTTAAAGTGACTGCATCCGCAGTCGAACTGCGCTTTCCTTCAGGCTGGCTGGACGCGAATCCGCTCACCGTCGCCGACCTGTCCCGCGAGCGCGACTACCTCGACGAAGTTGGTTACGCGCTGAGCTACAGCTGACCGAACGTCAGCCGACCGAGGAAGGGGCGGCCAGCTCGTCCAGTAACTTCGACTGCGCTGAAACGCAGGGCTCCTCGGTGCGACTTACCCTGACGTACTGACCCGTTGGCTCGAGAGTCCATGCCTGCGCGTTGTCGGCGAGGAACAGCTTCAGGTCCTTGAGCAGGCGCTTTCGAAGCGACTTCTGACGAATGGGAAAGCAGGCTTCGTTGCGGTGAAAGAAGTTGCGCTCCATCCAGTCGGCGCTGCCACAGAACAGCTCCTCTTCACCGCCATTGCGAAAGTAGTAGACGCGAGAGTGCTCGAGAAATCGACCTACGATGGAGCGGACGTGAATGTTTTCCGAGAGACCGGCAATACCAGGTCGAAGGCTGCACATACCGCGCACAATGAGATCGACCCGAACACCTGCCTGCGACGCTTCGTACAGCTTGTCGATGGTCTGAGGTTCGATCAGGGAGTTGACCTTGGCGATGACTCTCGCCTTGGCCCCTGCATTGGCATGCTCGATCTCGCGGTCGATTTTTTCGATCAGCATGTCGAAGAGCTGGAATGGCGACGTTCGCATCAGAGCAAGATCGTCTGCAAGGGTCAGGCTGGTGAGTTGCATGAAGATCTTGTGCACATCCTCGCAGAGTTCCTGGTCTGCGGTCAGCAGGCTGTAGTCTGTGTAGACCCTGGCGGTACCGGGGTGGTAGTTGCCGGTTCCGAGGTGCGCGTAGCGAGTTAGCTTGCCGTGGTTCCGCCGTACGACGAGCGCCATTTTGGCGTGGGTCTTGTAGCCGACCAGCCCGTAGACGACATGCGCCCCCGCTTCTTGCAGTTCACTGGCCAGCGAGATGTTCGCCGCTTCATCGAAGCGCGCCATCAGCTCGATGATCGCCGTGACCTCTTTGCCATTGCGGGCCGCGTGAACGAGATGTTCAACGATGGGGGAGTTCGCGCCGGTGCGGTACAGGGTTTGCTTTATCGCCAGCACGTCAGGATCTCGGGCGGCCGATGCGATGAAATCGACCACCGGCGTAAACGACTGGTACGGGTGCTGGAGCATCACGTTCTGTCTGTCGAGAACGTCAAAGACACTCGTTTCTGCGGTCAGAGACTTGGGCATACCCGGCGTAAACGGCTGGAAGAGAAGGTCAGGTCGGTCCGCCATCTCGCAGACCTGTGCCAGGCGATTCAGATTGACGGGTCCGTCGACGGTGAACATGTCGTCACGCGTCAGGCCGAAATGATCGAGCAGGAAATCGCTGAGGTCATCCGGGCAGTTGTGACTGATTTCCAGCCGGACTGCGGCACCGTTGCGACTCGCCGCCAGCTCGCCCTCCAGCGAGCGCACCAGGTCTTCGACCTCCTCCTGGTCGACGTACAGATTACTGTTGCGGGTGACGCGAAACTGGTAGCAGCCCTCGACCTTCAAACCGGGGAAGAGATCGGCGACGTGTCGATAAATGATTGACGATAAGAACACAAAGTCGACGCGGCCTGACTCGCTCAGGTGTGCCGGGAGCTTTACGATTCTCGGCAACGATCTGGGTGCCTGGACAATCGCCCGATGTCGTTTCCGGCCATACGCGTCCTTGCCTTTGAGCCGCAGGATGAAGTTGAGGCTCTTGTTGAGCAGGCGGGGGAACGGTCGCGACGGGTCAAGCGTCAGCGGTGTCAGGACCGGAACGACCTGTTCCCGGAAGAACCGTTCGAGCCATTGGCTCTGCTCGTTGGTCCAGTCATCGCTGCGCGGAAAGTGTATTTGCTCGTCCCGGAAGGCAGGGAAAATGACGTCGTTCAACATTTCGTACTGCTGCCAGACAAGCAGGCGAACTCGTTGACGCACTTCGCTCAGGACCTGGCGCGGTGTCAGTCCGTCCGCCCCCTGCGCTGGTGCGCCGATCTCGGCCAGTTGCTTGTAGGTCGCTACGCGGACCTCGAAGAACTCATCCATATTCGTGCTGGAGATGCACAGAAAGCGGAGGCGTTCGAGCAGCGGGAGTGATTCGTCGGCGGCCTGGTCCAGGACCCGTCGATTGAACTCCAGGAGGCTGAGTTCCCGGTTGAGATAGCGCCCGGACGCGCTGATGACGGGTGCGTCCAAGACGGTACTCGCTGGGCTAACGCACCCGCAGTATGCGATTGCTTTGTGACGAAACGTTTACCGAGTGGCGGGGTAGATGCCGCCGAGCACTGCCTCGCCCGACGCGCCGGTTACCGCCGGCAGGTTCCCGGCAAGCCCGTCCAGAGTGCGGCTGGCGAGCCACGCAAAGGCGGCGGCCTCGACCCAGTCCGGGTGGAGGCCAAATTCATCCGTTGAACGAACGGCAATCGGATCGACGGCCGCAGCAAGTTCACGAATCAGCGCACCGTTGTGGACGCCGCCGCCACACACGAGGACGTCGGTCGTGTCCGGGGCGTGTTCCGCAATTGCCTGTCGGATACTGGTCACGGTTAGCGCAAGGAGGGTTGCCTGCACGTCAACCGGGGCGAGGTCCGCGATGCCGAGTTGCTGCGACAGCCATTCCAGATTGAAGTACTCGAAGCCGGTACTCTTTGGCGGCGATAGCGCAAAGTACGGATCATCGAGACACGCGCGGAGCAGTGCTTCGTCGACAATGCCGCTGGCGGCCCATGCCCCGTCATTGTCGTAGGGTCCGCCGTTGTGTTTGCGATGCCACGCATCGAGCAGCGAGTTTCCTGGCCCCGTATCGAAGCCGACAACTTTTCCGCTGGTGCCCTGTAAGACGGTTACGTTCGCAAATCCGCCAATGTTGAGTACGACGCGGGGCGCTGCTTCGCTCGCGAACAACCATTGATGAAAGGCGGGTGCCAGCGGTGCGCCTTCGCCTCCGAGCGCCACGTCGCGGCGGCGAAAGTCGGCGACGGTCGTGATGCCGGTTCCCGACGCGATGATATTCGGGTCGCCAACTTGCAGAGTGAACGGCTCTCCATCTCGAGGCAGATGCCGAATCGTTTGCCCGTGGCTGCCGATGGCACGTACAGCGGCTGCAGACAGTCCTGCCTTCCTCAGTACGCCCTGGGCGGCGTCCTTGAAGCAGTGTCCCGTTGCATGATCCAGCCGACCGAGTTCGTCGATGCCGACCGTTTCGGGGTTTCGGCTCGCGATCTGCAGACGTTCGCGCAGCAACGGCGGATAGTCGTGGCTGTACGTGGTTATCGTTTTGCAGGAACGATCGCCGAGTTCGACCAGCGCCGCGTCGATGCCGTCCATGCTGGTCCCGGAGATGAGACCTATGTAGCGAGCGGCGTCTTGTTCGGCACTCACGCGCTAGTCCGCTGACGCAGAGGCGAGGCGCGTCTCCTTGAATCGCTTCAGCTCGGCCAGTATCGGCGCAGTGCTGGCGCGAAAGTCCGCCATCAGTTCAGGCTTGATGGGATCGGCCTGCGGCAGTTTCACCGTGCGGGGATTGCGGTGCACGCCATTGAGTCGATACTCGTAGTGCAGGTGCGCGGCGGTCGCCAGCCCGGTCGCGCCAACGTATGCAATGGTCTGCCCCTGCTTCACGCGCTTGCCCATGCCGGCCTTCCTGTCGAACGCATTGAGGTGCGCGTACAGCGTCGTGATGTTGCCGCCGTGCTGCAGGATCACGGTATTGCCATAGCCGCCTTTGACGCCGCGGAAGATCACTTTGCCGTCTCCCGCTGCCTTGACCGGCGTGCCTTTCGGCGCAGCGTAGTCGACGCCTCGGTGTGCGCGAATCGTGTTCAGGATCGGGTGACGTCGACGCGGGTTGAAGCTCGAGCTGATTCGCGTGAAGTCCACCGGCGCCCGAACAAACGCTTTGCGAACGCTGTGTCCCTCGGGCGTGAAATAGTCAGCGCGACCGTCCTTGTCCTTGTAGCGAATTGCCGTGTAGGTGCGACCGTTGTTGTGGAACTCCGCCGCGACGATTTCGCCCTCCGAGGCGAGCTCGCCGTCCTGCCAGAGTTCCTCGTAGATAATGTAGTAGTTGTCGTCGGTGCGAATGTCGAGCACGAAGTCGACATCCCAGGCGAAAATGCCGGCAAGATTCATGATCATCTTGTCGCTCAGCCCGGCTGTCGCGCCGCTCTCGAAAAGTGACGTTTCGATGCGGCCGTAGGCGGCCCGGCGCCGAGTCTCGACAGGGCGGTCCTCAATACTTGCCAGGAACTCCCCATCGCCCCGGACCACACGCAGTGCCCGTGTCAGTTCGAGATTGCGATGCAGGCTCATCAAATCGCCGTCGACGTGACGAATCTCGATCTCGTCTCCGGGTTTCAGCATTCTGAGATGCTCACTGGCTTCCGGCAGTTTTGCGATCTGCACCAGGTCGCCCGGATCAATGCCATGTTTCCGAAACACGCGATCCAGCGTGTCGCCGCGCTGGATGGTGACGAGAACGGATTCGTATTCCGGCTCGTCGAAAATCAGCGGCGGATGAAACGCGGGTTGCGACGCGGGCTGAATCGGTGCGACGGCCGGTTCGCTGGTGAAGACTGCGGCCTCGGCGGCGAGAATCGCATCGTCGTCGTTCGGTGCACCTGCGGACGGAAGGTCTGTCAGTTCGGCCGGGGCCGTAACGTCTTCCGGTGCAACGACGGGCGCGGGTGCTGCAATCTGGGCATCTGCAACATCGTCCGACGGACGCGTCAAAACAATGAACAGCGCTGAAGCGAGGAGTGGGATTCCGAGACCGGTGACGAACCAGCGCAGCGGTCGGGATTTCGTCTGCGAACGTGGCAGATTCGCCTTGTAGTCCTGCATGAGCGGGCTCGATGTGCGACGCACCGCGATGTCTCCCTGTAGCTGTTGCGGCGTACTGTACAGGCCGGCTCAGGAATCGTCAAAGAAAACTGTTATAACTCAGTCTCTTAAACCTCGTTGTTGATACTGAACCAAAAGCGGGGCTGTGCACGTACGATGGGAGTGCTAACCTTCCGCGCCGAACAGGGCAGCGAATCTCGCTATGGCACATATAGAAGAACAACTTGCAGAGCTCGCGCGCGGCGTTGAAGAAACGCTGCCAGAGAACGGACTCGAGGAACGCCTGAAGAAAAAGGACCGACTGGTCGTCAAAGCCGGATTTGATCCTACCGCGCCCGATCTGCATGTCGGCCACACGGTGCTCATTAACAAGATGCGCCAGTTTCAGCAGTTCGGTCACGAGGTCGTATTCCTGATCGGTGATTTCACCGGAATGATAGGCGATCCCAGTGGCAAGAATTCGACGCGCCCGGCATTGAGTGACGAACAGATTGCCGCCAATGCGAAGACCTATGAAACACAGATCTTCAAGATCCTCGATCCCGAACTGACGCGTATCGAGTTCAATTCGACGTGGATGAATGAGGTCGGCGCCGCCGGCATGGTCAAACTTGCCGCCCGTTACACGGTGGCACGAATGCTGGAGCGGGATGATTTCAGCAAGCGCTTCGCGGCGGAACAGTCGATCTCGATACACGAGTTTCTGTACCCGCTCGTGCAGGGGTACGACTCGGTGGCGTTGCAGGCCGATGTCGAACTCGGCGGCACGGATCAGAAATTCAATCTGCTGGTTGGCAGGCATCTGCAACAGCAGTACGGTCAGGAACCGCAGATCGTCATGACCACCCCGTTGCTCGAGGGGCTCGACGGTGTGCAGAAGATGTCGAAGTCGCTGCAGAACTACATCGGCATCACCGATGCGCCGGGCGAGATGTTCGGCAAAGTGATGTCGATCTCCGATGAGCTGATGTGGCGTTACTTCGAGGTTTTGAGCTTTCGTCCGCTTGGCGATATCGAGGCGTTAAAGGCAGGCGTCGCCGAAGGCAGGAACCCGCGGGACGTCAAGTTCGAGCTGGCCGCGGAGCTGGTGGCACGATTCCACGATCAGGCAGCGGCTGATGGCGCCCGGGAGGAATTCGTCGCTCGCTTCCAGCAGGGCGCGATGCCGGACGAGATCGAGGAGGTCAGCGTTCCGACCGACGGTGGTGAGATGGGTGTAGCCCATGTGCTCAAGGCGGCTGGCCTGGTGGCCAGCACGTCTGAGGCGTTTCGCATGATCAAACAGGGCGCAGTACGGATCGACGGCGAGCGAATCGAGGATCGGGGGTTGATGCTCGAGGCTGCATCGACCCATGTCTATCAGGTTGGCAAGCGCAAATTTGCGAGGGTCACGCTGACCTGACGCCGGGACAGCCGCGGGCCGGCCGCGCTGCCATGGTCCGGTAACAAGGGCCATTCCTGTGCCCGGAAGTCGGTTTTCCACGGGAAAAACCAATCATTTCTGCTGCCGGCAGCGCGGCTCGCATCGGGTCCGGAGGGCAGTGTTCGGGCGGGTGTCAAAAAAGTGCAATTTCCTGTTGACCGCGCCCTCGCGGTCTATATAATGCGCCGCTCGCTGAGGGAACGGTGTCCCTCAGCCAGACCCAAAAAAACACGTATCAGCAGGCCATTTGGACTGGTCAACAGAGTCCTTCGGCCTGTATACTTGCGGGTCTGCTCCGGGTCATCCGGAGGCAGTCAACCCAAACGCTCAAACGAACTCGGCAGAGTACGCATTGGCCGGACGGGTTCCTGCCCCCTGGTGAAACCGGAACGCTCTTTAACAATTCGGTCAGATAATTTGTGTGGGTGCTCGCGTTGTAGTTGCTCAAAGGCAGCATCAACGTGAGATACCTGAGTTCAATTTTTTAAATAGTAATTCAGGGATCTAACGTTCTTTAGCTAAAGCTCAAAGCTTTAAACTGAAGAGTTTGATCCTGGCTCAGATTGAACGCTGGCGGCATGCCTAACACATGCAAGTCGAACGGAAACGATGGAAGCTTGCTTCCAGGCGTCGAGTGGCGGACGGGTGAGTAATACTTAGGAATCTGCCCAGTAGTGGGGGACAACCAGGAGAAATTCTGGCTAATACCGCATACGCACTACGGTGGAAAGTGGGGGATCTTCGGACCTCACGCTATTGGATGAGCCTAAGTCGGATTAGCTTGTTGGTGGGGTAA
>CAZMEA010000002.1:0-74578 GCA_964565135.1 uncultured Woeseiaceae bacterium | reverse complement strand
CAGCGGGACTTCGGCGAGAATTTCGTCCAGGAAGGGCTCGACAAGATCGCGGAGATCAGGCGTGACGACCTGATCTGGCACATGATCGGTCATCTGCAATCGAACAAGACCCGAGACGTCGCGGAGCACTTCGACTGGGTGCACACCATCGACCGGGCCAAGATTGCCCGGCGGCTGTCCGACCAAAGACCGCACTACGCGAAGGATCTGAACGTGTGCATCCAGGTCAATGTCGACAACGAGCCGGGAAAGTCGGGCGTAAGCACGACCGATATCCCATCGCTGGCCGAGGAAATCGCCGGACTTCCACGACTGAAGCTTCGCGGCCTTATGTGCCTGCCGGCGATGCGCGAGGACCCATCCGAGCAACGCAAACCCTTCGCAGAGCTCAGAGAGTCACTGGAATCGCTTCGGGATGCGGGTCTCGAGCTCGATACACTGTCGATGGGAATGACGGCCGACTACGCAGCAGCGATTCAGGAAGGCGCGACAATCGTGCGTATCGGTACCGCCCTCTTTGGTGCAAGAACGTGAACGGAGCAGGACATGATCAATAGCAAGGTCGGATTCATTGGCGGCGGGAATATGGCACGCGCCATTGCCGGCGGATTGTTGCGCGGCGGTATGCACGCGACAGACGTCGCGTTGTCCGACCCGGTGGACGCGCAGCGGGATCGACTGCGAGAAGACCTCTATGGCGTTCTCGTGACCGAGGACAATTCGACCGTCGCGCGGCAAAGCGACGTTTTGGTATTCGCTGTGAAGCCGCAGATACTGCAATCGGTCTGCATCGACCTCGCAGCGGTCGTGCAGTCAGCACAGCCTGTCATCGTGTCGATCGCGGCCGGGCCGCGAGTGGCCGATATCGATCGCTGGCTCGGCGGTGGACTGAGTGTCATCCGGGTAATGCCGAACCAGCCGGCGCTCATCGATCAGGGCATATCTGCACTGTTCGCAAACGAACGCGCCGATGAGACAGCGCGAGAACTTGCTGAAGCCATCATGCTGGCGGTCGGACAGGTCGTGTGGGTGCCAAAGGAAGCAGACATTGACTCTGTCACGGCCGTCTCGGGCACGGGCCCGGCCTATTTCTATCTGTTGATCGATGTGATGATCGAGGCAGCTATACGGTTCGGTCTGGATCGGGAAACGGCGCGCACCCTCGCGGTGGAAACTGCCCGTGGCGCGACGTCGCTCGCCGTGGCCGAGACGGAATCGATGTCCAGCATGATCGACAGGGTGCGTTCTCCGGGCGGCACAACGACAGCGGCCTTCGAACACCTGGATGCAAAAGACGTTCGTGGTATCTTTGCTGAAGCGATCGACCTCGCGCGCAAGCGAGCCGTAGAACTCGGCGATGCCACGAACTCATAACTAGACCAGAACTCCGCCGATGATCCAGGCGCTCTATTTCGTCGTAAAAACCCTCGCTCAGCTGTACCTGCTGCTGTACCTGCTGCGCTTCTGGCTGCCGCTGGTGCGAGCCGATTTCAGGAATCCGATCGCGCAGGCGGTACTTCGCTTTACGTCGCCACTGATTATTCCGGTCCGAAGATTCATACCGCCCGTTGGACGCGTAGACACCGCGACGGTGCTGGTTACCTTCGCCATGCAGTTCGCCATACTATTTGTGTTGCTACAGATCGTTCAGCAGCAGCCACCCGCGGCGACCATTGCCGTCATGACCCTGCTCGAGCTCATGATCCTGAGCCTGAACCTGTTCTTCTTCGCGATTCTGATACGGATCATCCTGAGCTGGGTGGCACCGCAGACCTATAATCCGGTTAGCGCAATCGCAGGGTCCATAGCGGAACCCATATTGCGTCCGTTCCGGCGGCTGATTCCCGCGATCGGCGGCCTCGACATCTCGCCGATTTTTGCGGTCGTTCTTTTGCAGGCCGGTGTCATCTACCTGCAGACTCTGAAACCGCTGCCGCTGTAGGTGTCGACGCTGACCAGCCACGACACACGCAGGCAATCGCGCTATAGTCTTTTGCAGAAGTCATGATTCCGGGGGGAGTTAGAAAAATGACCGTGAGTAAACACCTAACCCTTGTGTTCGCGCTTGCTCTTGTCGCCGGCTGTGGCGGGCCCGGCGACGAAGCCACGGTGCCGCAGGCCGAACCCGCGGAGTCGACGAACGCCGACATCGGTGATCACATTGTGCATTTCAGCGCGCAGTCGACCGACCAGTTGCCGCCGGATATCGCTCGAATCTACAACATCGTGCGCAGCAAGAACCGCGCAATGCTGACCGTCTCTATCATCGAGGAGGCAAGCAACGAATCGGTGACTGGAGAGGTAAGCGTCAAAACACAAAACCTGACCGGCCAGCTTAAGAACGTCATCATGCGCGAGATTCGCGAACCCGGCGAGGTCGAGGCGATCTACTACATCGGTGAGACGCCGGTTGCCAATCGTGAAACCTTGATCTTTGACATCACGGTGATCCCCGACGGCATGACGCAATCATCCAACGTCCGCTTCAAACGGCAGTTCTACACCGACTAATCAACGCGGCATCGGGGCACGTTTTCCCGCAAATTTCAAACTTATCTGCGACGAATCGCTGTGGTAAGGTCGGCGCGTTTTTTTGGCGGGCATCAGCCCGCCTTGTGCTTAATCAGGGAGTTCAATTTCAATGGCAGCAAAAAAAAGCGCCGGCTCTAATGCAAAGAAGCCGCCGACCAAATCGCAGATCTACGCCCAGATCGCGGACGACACCGGCCTGACCCGGAAAGACGTCGCCGCAGTGTTTGATTCGCTGAGTGGACAGATCAAGAAGAACCTCGGCGGGCGCGGCGCACCCGGAACCTTCACCGTACCGGGCCTCATGAAGATGCGCGTCGTCAAGAAGCCGGCGACCAAAGCTCGCAAGGGCATCAATCCGTTCACCGGCGAGGAAATGATGTTCAAGGCGAAGCCCGCATCGAAGACCGTCAAAGTTGCCGCTTTGAAGGGGCTGAAAGACATGGTCTGAGTTGGCGTTGCCAACCGGAACCGAGGAAAAGCCGGGCGTCTCAGCCCGGCTTTTTCGTTTCAGTGGACGGGTACCGTTCGATGAAGCTGATCACGGCCTCACGAAGGTCGACGAGCTTGCCGTGAAAGAAATGGCTCGTTTCGGGAAACACGACGAGTTCCGGGCCGGGCTCGAGGCCGTTTACCCATTCGATGGATTCTTCGATCGGGACGAGTTCATCATCCTCACCATGAACAATGAGCCAGGGCATGGCGGGTTGTTCGTCCAGCTGACCCGCAAACCGAAACGCGGCGGGCGCGACGCTGATCAGCCCAGCCGCCCCTGCTGCATTCGCAGCACGCACGGCCATCGCCGCGCCAAAGGAAAACCCGCCCAGCCATAGCGGCAGCCCCGGAAATCGATCCCGGGCAGCCTGGACGACGGCGAGGACGTCGTCCACCTCACCGATACCTTCGCCGAACTCGCCCTCACTTTTGCCGACACCTCGAAAATTGAATCGTAGCGCCGCGAGTCCGCTGCGGTTGAACGCACGCGCGAGCGTATGCGCAACCTTGTTGTTCATCGTCCCGCCGTGTTGGGGGTGCGGATGACAGACGACACCAATTCCGACGGCTGCGCCGAGCGGCGAATCCTCGAGAACAGCTTCGAGGCGGCCGCTCGGTCCATGAATGTCCAATGCTTCAGCTGGTGCCGGCTTTTTCATCGATCTTGTCTTTCCGGGTTTCACGTTCCGGCGCGAAGTATACGATCGTCGTACCGGGATCGGGCTCGGGATTGACGCCGGCCGCAATGAATTCGACCCGTTCGCTGCCATGCATCATGAGTATCTGCAGTGCACCCTCAGGGAGGTCGTCAACGAACGTCGCGTAGTCATACTCGTCGGTGATGCGGGTCCGCGAGAATTTCCAGCCACGAACGTAGTTTCTCCACAACGATTCGAAATACGCGTCGGAATCGAAGGCCACGCCGCCGCGCCGCGGACGCGCCAGCGAGCGTGGATCCTCCTCCGGATCCGTACCGCCGAGCGCCAGCTGCAGCACGCGTTGCTGACCAATTTCGGGCGCCAGCGCCGTGCATACCAGTGCGTTGTAGGCATCGTTGCTGGTGGCAGCCAGCACCGTCCTGATATGCGCCAGCTCGACCGACTCTTCGGCAAACTCGGACAAAATCTCGCCGTAGAACACAGGAATGCCCGCAAGTCTCGCGGGGCGCAGACTGTGCCAGGACGAATCCGCGATCAGCACGTTCACATCCATGTTCTTCAGGGTGGACGCGAGCTCCACGGTCCAGGGCGACGCGCCAACGATCAGCACGCCATCGCGATGCGGTGAGGCAAGTCCGAGTTTTCCCGACAACCAGTTCAGCGTAAGACCGTGACTGAACACCGTGGCGAAGATAACCGCGAACACCAGAGGTAACAGCACCTCGGCAGGATAGCCGGCGTCCACCAGACCGGGTCCCATAAGACCGGCGGTAGCTGCGGCAACGATTCCACGTGGCGCGATCCACGACAGCAAGACGCGCTCGCGGAACTCCATACCGGCACCAACGGTCGCGAGCATGATGCTAATGGGTCTCGCGACAAACATGACGGCCAGAATCAAAGCCACGCCGCGCCAGCCAATGTCGTCCAGTGTTCCCACGTCGAGGTCCGCCGTCAGAGATACGAAGACGACGGACACGAGCATGATCGTTATGTACTCCTTGAAGCGTCGAAGATCGCCGATACCAGGAAGATTCATATTGCCGACGACGATGCCCATAACGGTTACCGACAGAAGACCCGCCTCGTGTTGCACGAGATTCGACACCTCGAACACGACCAGGACCAGGCCGAGCAACACGGGGCTCTTCAAATACTCGGGAACGAGGCCTGCGCGCATGGCGCGCGCGATCGCGTAACCACCAAACCCGCCGAGCACAAGACTGGATGCAATCGCGAGACCGATGCCGGAAAGTACCTCGGCCCAGCCGCTGCCGCTCTGCTGAAAGATGAAGAACTGGAAAACGAGTACGGCAAGCAGCGCACCGATCGGATCGTTCACGATCCCTTCCCATTTCAGGTACGAGGCCGTGCGACGATTGAGCCCGGCCTGCCGCAGCATCGGCATGATCACGGTCGGCCCGGTGACGACCATGATGGCACCAAACACCAGAGCTACCGCCCAGTCCAGGCCGCCGATCAGGCGCGCGCACAACGCACAGGTCACCCAGGCAAGCGGCGCTCCGACATACACAAGTCGCCGAACGCCGCTGGCCGCCTCTTTCAGCTCATTGAGTTGCAGGCTCAGCCCGCCTTCGAACAGGATAATCGCGACGCAAAGACCGACAACCGGACGGAGGAATTCGCCGAAGTCCTCGCTGGGCTGAATCAGGTCGAGGCCGGGGCCCGCAATGAGGCCGAACACCGCGAGAAAAATAATGGCCGGCATCTTTAGTCGCCAGGCAACCCACTGCGCAGCGACACCGAGTGCCGCCACCGTCACGATGACGATACTGATGTGTTCTTCACCCATAGAGCGTTTGGCGAATGCCTGTGGCTTGCCTTGAACGACCGGACCGGCCGCATGTTAACCGAAAGAGTCGAGACCCGGTTCTCACTTCGGAAGCGGGGATCCGTTGTATTCTCACAATCGGTCCATAATTTATCGTAAAATTATGAGCTTATGTAAAATCAGTGCACAGGAGCATTGACCGTGGACTTGCAGAACCTGACTCCAGCGATGATTGGATTGGCAGCGGCCGTGCTGCTGGCCGGCGTCATTGTCGGCTGGTTCCTTCGCGGTACGCGCATCCGGCGCGAGAAAGACGCCATTAATGCCGGCTGGCAGGAACAGCTTAGCGTCCAAAAGACCGAGCACGATCGCATTGCCGAACAGAACAAGAGCCTGATGGAGCAGATCAGCCAGTACCGCGTATCGAAGAAAGACGCGGATCGGCAGGTCAGCGACATGACCGAGTCGCTGCGAACGGCCCAAAGCGAACGCGAGTATCTGGACAAAGAGCTCCGCGAAGTTCGCAGCAATCTCGAGGTGTCCATCAAGCAGCGAGATCAGCTGAAGCAGGATTGGGACAACGCCGGCGCGCGACAGATGGCACGTGACGCGAGTCTCAAAGAGAAAGACGAGAAGATCTTCAAATTGAGTCGCGAACTGGAAACCTGGCAGAACCGGCTTCCGCCGTTGCTGGAGCGGTTCCGGGAACGAAACCTCGAAGCCGAACAGCTCGGCGTTGAGCTGGATAAAGCCAACGAACGCATCGCCGAGCTGGAGAAGCTGCGACCGCCGCCCGACGAAACACGCATAGAGCCGGTGCAAGACGCATCACTGTCCACCGACCTCGACGCGTCGAACGAGCAGTACGATGAAACCAGCGAGGCGTCGATACTGACCGAGACGACAGGCGACGTGCACGAGTCAGCGGACGATCAACCGGTCGATCAGATTGCGGATCCCGAGCATACAGACAGGCTTGCCGTCAAACGCGACGTGGATTTCGACTTTGGCACAGACGGTGTTGATCGCGCAGCGGAATCACTGACCGAGCAATCGATCGCGGAAGTCTTTTCGGATGACAGCGCATCGGTCCGTGTGGACGAGTTGCTGTCGAGCGGCGAGACGCCGATCGATACCGAGACCTTTGCTGCGCTTGATGACGCTGACCGGGCCGAACCTGCAGCGGCCAACGGCAGCAATGGCGGCGTCGACGACCTGCAGCGAATCAAGGGCGTTGGCCCGGCCATCGAGAAAACGCTCAATCGACTTGGCTTTTTCCAGTTCAAGCAGATCGCCGGCATGAGCGAGGTGGACATCGACCGTGTGGCGAATGAGCTGCGGGGCTTCCGCAGCCGCATCTATCGCGAGGACTGGATCGGTCAGGCCCGACTGCTGGAACACGACGCCGCCGGCGAATCCTCTTGATCGACAGCCGGGCGCTCACGGGCGCAGTTGTCTCGGCGATTCTCGTTCTCTCTGCTGCCGTATCGGGGCAATCGTTACCCGAATTACGACTGCGGGCTACTCCTGACGCGCTCGAGGTAAGCGGCGCGAGCTCGTCCGATGCCCACAGCGGACTTCTGAAATCCGCCATCGCCCGCTATGGCGGCGGGCGTAGTGCGAACTTTGAACTGGTTATCGATCAAGCGACACCCTCGAGCTGGGCAGTGGTCACAGAGCTCGCGCTGCGGGCCGGTGCATTGCTCGAGGAAGGCGACGTTCGTGTATCTGTGGACGAAGTCGTGATAACCGGCACGACGACTGCAATGGGTGAACTCGAGAGTCTGCTGGGCCGCATCGACGCCGTCCGGCTTCCGGAAATGCACGTCGATAGCCGAGTCATAGAAGTAAGCTCGGAGCGAATACCCTTTGGGACGCTCTGCCGGCGTCAGTTCCTGTCGTTCGCGCGGAACAACAGCGTTCGCTATATCGGCACTGGCGAACGGCTGCGGAGCGGTGCACGTGGCGCTCTGGACCGGCTGGTCGAACTGATGCACGACTGCCCCGAACTCAAGGTAGGTATCAGCGGCAGGAGTCGCGCTGCCGCTGACGCCGTAGCGAATCATCTGCTCGACGCAGGCATCGACGCCGTCCGGCTGAAACCGGCGGTTCAATCGGTCAACCAGGAATCGACGACCGCGGCAGATCAGCGCGCCGCCGGTCGTGATGTGATTTTCGAGTTGCTGGCGCCCTAGTCCGAGACGCTCAGGGCCTTACTGGCCCGGGATTTCACCGTCCAGGCCTGCAAGCTCGACTCTGAACAACAGCGTCGAGCCCGGTGGGATCAATCCACCGCCGACGTTGCGGTCACCATAGGCCATGTCCGGTGCAATCAGCAGGTCGCGCGTCTCACCAATGCGCATGCCGACGACGCCCTGATCCCAACCTTTGATGACGCGGCCGGCACCCAGCGGAAACTCGAAGTACTGATCCCGATCGACAGAGCTGTCGAACTTGCTGCCCCGTCCGTCCGGCGCATCCGGGTCATACAGCCATCCGGTGTAGTGCACCGTCGCTACCTGGCCCGCCGCCGCGACGTTTCCGTCACCGGCGGTGATGATCTTCTGACTCAGGCCGGGGACGATCTCCTGCCATTCGTCGCTCGTCGTTGATTCGGTCATGGCAGCAGGCTCCGATGCTGTGTTTGCGGCCGGTGCGTTACCGTCGTTGCCGCCGCCACAGGCCGCAGCTGTCAGGACAAACGGTAAGGCAATAAGCAGTCTGACGATGTTCATGGAACTCCTTGATGAGCGCATGGCTCAGCTGTTGGACTCGGATTCACCCTGGAAGTCCAGGGAAGCAGAATTGATGCAATAGCGAAGGCCCGTCGGCTGCGGTCCGTCTTCGAACACGTGCCCGAGGTGCGCGCCACAGTGCGCGCAGACAACTTCTTCCCGGATCATGCCGTGGCTCGTGTCCCGGACCGTGCGAATGTTGTCGCCCGCTAACGGCGACCAGAAACTCGGCCAGCCGGAACCCGAATCGTACTTCTGCTGGGAGCTGAAGAGCTTGGTATTGCAGCAGACGCAGTAGTAGGTGCCATCGTCCTTGTTGTCGACATACTTTCCGGTAAACGGCCGTTCGGTGCCTTTATTCTGGGTGACCTCGTACTGCTCTGCAGTCAGGCGATCTCGAAGCGCGTCGTCGTTGATCCGATTGTCGTTCATGATGCTGGTCTCCCGTGCGCCGCGGCCTCGCCGCGGCGCGTCATTGTAGCGGTTTTGACAGACACCTGCGGGGCGGCGCAGGCGTCGACGTTCGCGCCCTATTCCCTAATGGCGCGCACGTCGCTAAGGTTGTGACCGACGTAGTGAATTCAAGGTTCCGGTTTGACTGACCCAACGGGTGCAATGCCCTCTGCGGTCGTATTCGACGGTGTTGGCCTGACGCGCGGCACTGTCCGCGCTCTGGACGACGTTTCGGTGCGCATGCCGGGTGGCCAGACAACCGCCGTTCTCGGCGCAAGCGGCAGCGGTAAATCGACCCTGGTTCAACTCGCAATGGGTTTGCTCCGTCCCGACAGTGGCTCGGTGTCGGTGCTCGGCGCACCTATCGACTACACAGATTTGCGACCGCTGCGACGGCGTATTGGCTACGCGATTCAGGACGTCGCCTTGCTGCCGCACCTGTCTATCGAACGAAACATTCGGCTGCCGGCGGAACTGATCGGCTGGGACCAGGCCAGGATCGACGCACGCCTGAACGAGCTGCTCAGCATGATGGAATTGCCGGCTGACGTATTGCCGCGTTATCCGCATGAGCTGTCAGGCGGCCAGCAACAGCGAGCGGGAATTTGCCGGGCCATGATGCTGCAACCCGAGCTGCTTCTCCTGGACGAGCCGTTTTCCGGCCTGGATGCACTGACACGTCAGGGAATTCACGAGCGCTTTCTGGCCCTGCGTCAGCAGGAACCTGTCGCGACGATCCTCGTCACCCATGAACCGCAGGAAGCGGTGAATCTTGCCAGCTACCTCGTCGTGATGCGGGACGGTCGCGTACTGCAGGATGGACCCGTTGCAGAGGTCATTGCGTCGCCCGCGAACGACTACGTTCGCAAGTTGTGCACGGGCCTGGCCGGGGTGGCTGCATGAAAATGCGATGGTGGATTGCCCTGATCGCGGTGACGATAAGTGCTGGAGCGTCCGCGCAGACAGTGACAATCGGCAGCAAGAATTTCACCGAGAATTACATACTTGCAGAAATTGCATCGCAGCTTCTGGAATCACACGGGTACGACGTCGTAAGGCGCCAGGGACTCAACGGCACCAAGATCAGTTTCGAAGCCCTGGATAACCGCGCTATCGACCTGTACCCCGAATACTCCGGCACTATCTCGGAAGTCATCCTGAATCGACCGGAGTTGGCGTCCTACGAGTCGATTCGCACGGCGCTTCGGCAGGACGGTTTCGACGTGCTGGACCCGATCGGGTTCAACAACGCCTACGCGCTGGCGGTCACCGAAACCTTCGCTGCCGAGAACGGCCTGGAGACGATTTCCGATCTCATCCAACTGCCCGATCTCGCTGTCGGCGTTTCGCACGAGTTCCTGCGTCGATCGGACGGCTGGCCCGGTCTGAAAGCGGCCTACGGCCTGCCGTACACGGCCAGCGGAATGGAGCACTCGCTTGGTTACGAAGCGATTGCCACCGGTGACATCGACGTGACCGCGGCATACACAACGGACGGTGAGATAGAACGAAGCCGACTGCGGGTTTTAGACGATGACCTAGGCTATTTCCCTACCTATCTCGCGATGTTCATGCTGCACGCGGATGTTTCAGACGACGTTCGCGCAATCGTTTCGACGCTGTCCGGGACCATCGACGCTCGGCGAATGCGCGAGATGAATCTTGCTGCACTCGACCCGGACACAAGCATCGTAGAGGTTGCTTCGGCTTTCCTAGTTACGGAGGGTCTGGCGGCCGAGGGCGTGAGCGGACCGACTTTCCTGCCGCAACTGGCCCGCAACGTTCAGCGCCACCTGAAGCTGACGGGCATTGCACTGGGCCTGGCGGTGCTGCTGGGCGTTGGCTTTGCCCTGGTCGTATACCGGCATCGCCTAGTTTCGAGCCTGTTCCTGCAGTTCACGGGACTGATGCAGACTATTCCGTCAATCGCGTTGCTCGCCCTGCTGATACCGCTGGTCGGCGTCGGTGAAGTGCCAGCGATCATCGCTCTGTTCCTGTACTCGCTGTTGCCCATCGCCCGCAACACGATCACGGCCATTCAGGCGATACCACAAGGCTACCGGCAGGTTGCCGCCGCGATGGCGATGTCACGAACGCAGGAACTCCGGTACGTCATGCTGCCGCTTGCGATGCCGCACGTCATCGCCGGAGTCCGAACGGCCGCCGTCATCTGCATTGGTACGGCGACCCTGGCTGCATTTATTGGAGCCGGCGGACTGGGCGACCCCATTGTGACGGGCCTGGCCCTCAACGACAGCCGACTGATCCTTCAGGGTGCAATTCCGGCGGCGCTTCTCGCGATCCTGACCGAATTTATTTTCTCCGGCGTCGAACGGGCGCTCGTCGTGCCACACATGCGCAGCAGCCAGCAATCGTGAAGCAGAGCTCGAGCCGTCGAGCCCTTAACCGAGAGACTCAGCCAGCAGTTTGTTCATCCGCCGCAGATACGCGGCTGGATCGTTGAGCTGCCCCGACTCTGCCAACAGCGCCTGATCAAGGACGATGTTGGCGAGGTCCGTGAATCGACCTTCGTCCTCCTCACCGGATAACCGCTCGACGAGGGGATGGTCGACGTTGACCTCGAGGACGGGTAGCGTCTCCGGGACCTCCTGGCCTGCCGCTTCCAGCATTCGACGAATCTGGGGCGTCAGATCCTGTTCGCCGGTGACGACGCACGCGGGCGAATCCTTCAGGCGCTGGCTCGCATTTACCGTTTCCACGCGATCCTTGAGGACATTACGGAGTTTCTTCAGGAACGGCTTGTGCTCGTCATTCAGCGCAGACTGGGTAATTTCACCGTCACCTTCAGGCAACGTCAGGTCCGCCCGGGCGATATCCTGGAAGGCCTTGCCGTCGAACTCCGGCAAATGCTCGACGACCCAGGGGTCGATCTTGTCGACCAGCAACAGCACTTCCACACCGGAGTCCTTCAGGCGTTCGAGCTGCGGGCTTGCAATCGCCTTTTCGTAGCTGTCGGCAAGCAGATAGTAGATCTTGTCCTGACCGTCCTGGATGCGGCTAACGTAATCCGTCAGCGACTGATCCTGCTTGCCGCTGTCACCGGCCGTCGTGGCGAAACGCATTATTTTGAGGAGCTTCTCGGCATTCTGTGGGTCCTCGATCAGTCCTTCCTTGAGCACCGGACCGAACGCAGACCAGAAATCCGTGTATCGATTTCGATCTTCATCCGTATCGCCGGCGCCGAGCTTCGCGATCATGTCGAGTGCCCGTTTCGTCAATGCGCCACGCATCGCGTCGAGCTCAGGATTTTGCTGCAGCAATTCGCGCGACACGTTCAGCGGCAAATCCGCCGAATCGACGACACCTTTGACGAAGCGCAGATACAGCGGCAGAAACTGCTCGGCATCGTCCATGATGAAGACGCGTTGAATGTATAGCTTGAGCCCGCGTGGCGCCTCGCGATTCCACAGGTCAAAGGGAGCGCGTGACGGAATAAACAGCAGACTGGTGTACTCGCGACGACCTTCAACCTTGTTGTGACTCCAGCTGAGCGGGTCCTCGAAATCGTGCGAGAGGTGTTTATAGAACTCTCGATATTCGTCGTCGCTGACGTCGCCTCTTGGACGGGTCCAGAGCGCGGTGGCGGAATTGACGGTCTTCGATTCCGATTCGTTGTCGCCCAGATCGTGCAATGCCACGGGAAAACCGATGTGGTCGGAGTATTTGCGGATCAACGATTCCAAACGGAAGGCGTCGGCGAATTCGCTGTCTCCTTCCTTCAGGTGAAGAGTGACGGCTGTTCCACGATCGGCGCGATCAATGGACTCGATCGTGAATTCGCCCTCGCCGTCGGATATCCAGCGCACGGCGTCTGAAGCTTCCGTGCCGGCACGCCGGGTTTCGACCGTGACCTTGTCTGCAACGATGAATGCCGAGTAGAAACCCACGCCGAATTGGCCGATCAGGTTGGCATCCCGGGTCTGGTCGCCTGAGAGCTGCTGCAGGAATTCCGCCGTGCCCGAGCGCGCAATCGTACCCAGATTCTCGATGACCTCACTTCTCGACATGCCGATTCCGTTGTCGCCGATCGTGATCGTCCGGGCTTCCTTGTCAAAGCTGACGGTAATCTTCAGCTCCGGGTCATTCTCCAGCAAGGTCGAGTCGGCCAGGGATTCAAAGCGCAGCTTGTCGGCCGCGTCAGACGCGTTCGAAATGAGCTCGCGGAGAAAGATCTCCTTGTTGCTGTAGAGCGAATGAATCATCAGGTGCAGCAGCTGCCGCACCTCGGTCTGAAAGCCGAGTGTCTCTTTTTGCGAAGACTCGGTCTCGATCGTCTCGGTCACTGTGTGTTCCCCCGGATACCGGATAGTCTAACGACAGGGTGTCGCGACGGCGCACCGTGGCCGTCGTAGCGCTCCACATGGGCGCCGCTGCTGGTATTTCAAGGGGTGACCAGGCGGTGGCAGGGTAAAGCCACCCGCCTGCACTTTAAGGAACCGGCGTGAAACGCGGCGCCGTCACTGCGCGATACAGCAGGAGGACAAGAAAGAGCGCCAGCGATGCGGCGCCGAGCGCCGGCTCGTGCAGCGACATATAGACCGCGGCCGCGCCTATCGCGCCCAGACCGAGGGCCGCAAATAGATGACGAATAATGGAGCGCCGGCGTTCACCGACGAATACGAGCGTATAAAGCAGGTCGTCGAGGTCGTCCCAGTAGAGCAGAAATCGTTCCATGGATGTTCCGAAGTTCGTCCCGGCCGGCCTGTCCGTCAGATCCAACCTTACTTGGCGACGTAGAGCAGCGGGCGGCCCGGCTTTGCCGAACGTGATGAATCGTCGCCGGGATCCATGGCAGCGGTGTTGGACTGCTTGGCGTGGGCGATGGCGCGGTGAAAGAGTTCCCAGCGCTGACGCGCGGCGTCGTTCTTCCATGCGCTGGTCGGTGACTCGGATTGGGAAACCTTGGTCGACATACTTTTCTTACAGCAGTATCCGTACTTCGTTGTGACTATAGTTGGCGACCTGAAGGGTGACCGTGAGACATTTCACAGCTTCATTTCAGAGAGCGACTTTGTGCGCAAACAGAGAACCGTCGCACGCTTTGTATCGGTTGCGAGTCACAACACAGCCTTGAAGACAACATAAGCTCTGTATTTGTCCCTGCATGGCACAAAAAAAAAGCGCGTGCGGGAATAACCGGCACGCGCTTTTCTGCTGGATACACTGATCGGTCAGGACTAACTGTCGCTCCAGTTGCGTTTAACCTGTTCGGTCCAGTTTCGATAGCCCTTCCAGGTGTACAGGGACGGGTCTACACCACCGCGACGTTTGTTGGGTGCGGGTGCCTTTGAAATCCAGCGTCGGTACTGCTGCCAACCATCAACGTCATCACCGGTTGCAGATTCGGCGTGCTGCTCTTCCTGAGTCGCACCGTCTTCGAGCTCGACGTCCTTGTCGAAGTCGGTGCTCCATGCGTTCTCTTTGCTGTCCTGCATAACTGTCTGCCTGATTCGAACAGTAGTGAAACAGTACGTCTCCCAGGGCAGAATTCACAGGAACTGCATCACAATGAAAGTTGTCGATTTAACTTTATAAATCATGTAATTACGCCACTTTTTACTTAATCCCAAGTGGCGTCTTCAAGGTGGTTTAACAGAATCGGGAAATGCCGTCCCGAATCGATGAACGGGATCAGCTACGAAGGACCCGATAGCAGGGCTTGTACGTTTCGGCCGCGATCTTCATCCGCCCCTGATCGACGAAAGCCTGCAGAAGGCGATCCAGCAGTCGCATAATCTCGGGGGAACCATGGATCTCGAAGGGACCCTTTTGCTCGATCGCGGCCATCGCGTCATCGCGAACATTGCCCGATACGATTCCGGAAAAGATGCGACGCAGATTCGAAGCGAGTTCATGTCGGGGCAGGTCGGAAGAGACGGTCGTTGCGGCCATATCTTCATGTGATGACGTAAACGGCTTCTGGAAGTCGTGGTCGATCTTCAGACGCCAGTTGAAGTAGTAGGCATCATCCTGTTCCTTGCGAAAACTTTTTACGCGAGCCAGGTGCCGGAGCATCGTCGTCCCGACCTTCGGGGCGTCACCCACAATGATCTCGTAACGCTCCTGGGCCGCCGGACCCAGCACCGCGCCGATAAACTCATCGATCTGCCTGAAGTACGGTTCGGCACTCTTGGGTCCGGTCATGATCATTGGTAGCGGCAGATCGTCGTTGTCCGGATGTAGCAGGACTCCGAGCAGATAGAGAATCTCCTCGGCCGTCCCAACGCCACCGGGAAAGACAATGATCCCGTGCCCGACACGGACAAACGCCTCCAGGCGCTTTTCCATATCCGGCATGATCACCAGTGAGTTGACGATCGGATTCGGTGGTTCGGCAGCGATGATGCCGGGCTCGGTTATGCCAATGTAGTTGCCATCGCGTATGCGCTGCTTCGCGTGCCCGATCGTTGCACCCTTCATGGGGCCCTTCATAGCCCCGGGTCCGCAGCCCGTGCAAACATTCATGCCACGAAGTCCGAGTTCGTAACCAACCAGCTTCGTGTAGTCATACTCGGTACGACTAATTGCGTGTCCGCCCCAGCAGACCACCAGGTTGGTCCTTGCTGGCGTCTGCAGGATTCGGGCGTTCCGTACGATGTGGAACACCGCGTTGGTGATGTTTTCAGAGCTCGAGAGGTCGAAGCGACCGCTCTGGCGAATCTCGTTATCCGTGAAGACAACGTCGCGGAGAACCGCGAACACCTGCTCGCGAATACCGCGGATCATTACGCCGTCGACGAAGGCCGAGGCCGGCGCCCCTTTCAGAATGACCTTGAGGCCGCGATCCTGCTGCACGAAGCCAACGCGAAAGTCCTTATAGCGGCGCAGAACTTCGCGAGCGTCGTCCATCTCCATGCCGGAATTCAGTACGGCCAGAATGCATCGCCGCAACAGCCCGTGCGCGCCGCCGATGCTCTCGTTCTTGAGCTGCTCGGCCTCGACCTGGGACAGCACCTCGAGGCTGCCCTCAGGCCACACCTCGGTGTTTACGGTAGCGTGGCTCACAAAAGCGCCGTCGCAATCAGGGCAGTATCTCGATCGGAATATTGTTTGGCGTCATCAACCAGATATCGATCATGTCTGAATTGGACACGGCGATGCAGCCATTGGTCCAGTCGGAAGTCTTGTAGAACGCCGCTGAATAGGTGGGCACGTTTGGTTGTCCGTGAATCATGATCTGACCGCCCGGATTGACGCCCTTCTCGCGCGCTTCCCGGCGATCTTCGGCGTTCGGATAGGAAACGTGGATCGACAGGAAATAGTCACTGTCCGGATTGCGCGCGTCGAGCATGTAGCTGCCTTCGGGCGTCTTGAAGTCGCCTTCCTGCTCCTTGTCTCCCACCGGCGCAATGCCCAATGCGATATCGAAGGTCCGGAACGGCTCGCCGTCCTTGATCAGGTGTAGTTTGCGATTCTCTTTTTCGACGATCACCTTTTCGGCGACCGGAAAATCGCCGGCATCGCCGTAACCGGGCCATGCGAGCATGAACAGCCCGCCAACCGCTACCAGGGCGGACAGGACGCGGCTTGACGGCGCGGGACTCTCAACGTGTCGCATCGGATCGGGACGATGGCTAAGGGACGCCCAATGTAGCAAAGCCTGCACTCCGATCAAACGAAGCGGGTCACAGCGGTGGCGCGTCGTTGCGCGCGCTGACCGAACGATTACGCGACTCATCGACGTTTCTGCCCATGATCCAGCCAATTGCCGAGCCTGTAAATCCGGCAACCAGCGTGTACCAGGGCAGGAAACGAAACAGTTCCTCCGGGTACACGGCGTTGCTGTACATGCCGTCCAGATCGGTAGCGAAGCCGTAGTGCAGGTAAAGCGTCAACCCGGTCGCCGGGACTGCGAATCCGGCCGCTGCCAGGGGCCACCGCCAACCGGCGCCCGTCCAGCGACCTCGGCCGGCCTTGAGCGCCTTCCAGCCGAGCACAATGACCAACCACATCGGCAACGTGTTTCTCCAGGCGTATGCATCGCCGCCTTCAACATGAAAGACGTACGCCATAGCCGCAAGCATCAGAAAAACGACGGGCGAAAGGCGTATCGCGAACAGGCCTGCCGACGCGCTAGGCTCAACCGGCGTCGGGGCCGGGTCCCCGTTCATCCACTCGTCGAGGCCAGCACAGGAAACCGCACACGCGTTCCGGTCCTCACCCGATGCATGTCCACCTCAGGGTTGTACTGGCGGAACAGCCAAACCGGTACGTCGTAGCGTCGCAGCGACAGAACCCAAAGTGATTCGCCACTCGCCACCGTATGTTCCTGAACGCCGGTAATCGTGTTGTTGCGGAAGAAGCTGTCCTGCTGCTCCTTGTGAAAGGCAGCGCGTCGGCGCTCGAACTCGTCGATCGTCGACTTGCTGAGATCCAGCCGGATTCGCTGGCCGACAACCACGGGTGTGCGAAAGGCCAGCCCGTTAATGTCACGTAAGCGTTGCGTCCGCAGACCGAGCCAATCGGCATAGTGACCCAACGTCTCCAGGGGATGCACTTCAATAGTCTGGTCGTCGCCAATGCTGTAGTCGCTCGGGTCCGAGAGCAATGCGGCCTGCAGTGTGCCCATCAGAGACTGGGCCAGATCATCGCCGAGGACGGCATCAGGCGCCTCTTCGGCTTCATCCTCGGGCGTTGTGCCGATCGCCGGTACATTGGCGAGGACCTCAACCGGTGGCTCGCGCTCGGGCACTGGCTCTGCGGGAGCCGCCGCAACGACGGCAGGCGCCGGGCCGGCCGCGGGCAGGCGCAACTGCTGGCCGGCGCGAATCCGATGGCGACTGCCGAGGCCGTTCAACGCCACCAGCGTGGACACGCGCGTGTTATAGGTATCGGCAATCTGTGACAGCGTGTCGCCGCGTGCGATTGTGTGAAACAGATCCGGGAGCTGGTCACCAAAGCGCTGCTCTGCGCCGATCGACGCCAGGAGTTCGTCGACGGATCCGGACAGCTGACGTTTCGGAATACGCAGCTCCATGCCCGTCGGCACGTGCTTGCTACCCTGCCAGACTGTCGGCTGCAGCGACGGGTTGGCTGCCGACAGCGCCTTGTCACTGACACCCAGCGAGTCGGCGAGAACCTCGGCTGGAATGTACTCGTCGAGAGTGAAGGTTGCGTAGTCGACGGCAGGCTCGGGCACGACGCCGGGGAAGTAACGATCGGGATCCTGGTCGATCTTCATCGCGGCCAGAAACGCGACGTAGAAGTTTCGGGACGCAAAGCCGAACGTGCGCCCCTTGTAGTTGCGCAGAATGTCCGCGTACGCCGTATCGCCATGCTGACGCATGGCACGCCGTGCGCCCGCGAGACCATGGTTGTACGCCGTGATCGCCATCGGCCAGTTCTGCGTCAGCGAGTAGTTGTAAGCCAGAAGCTTGGCCGCCGCCTCGGTAGCACGAAACGGGTCATTGCGCTCATCGACGACGTGATCCACCTGCATGAAGCGGCGGCCCGTGCTGCGCGTAAACTGCCAGATTCCCGACGCACCGACGTGCGACCGGGCGGCGGGATTGTAGGACGATTCGACGTGAGGGAGCGCGGCCAACTCGACCGGCACGCCATGTCGCCGGAACGTTTCGGTGACGTGCTGACGCCATCGACCGGCACGTCTCAACGAATCGGCCATACGGTCAGACAGGCCGTGCTGAAAACGAATCTGTCGGCTTGCGGCAGCGAGCGTTTGATTACTGACGTCGTCACCCCAGAGATCCAGCACCCGCCGTTCCTCCTCGGTCAGCCCGGTGCGTTTGCCTTCGGCGAGCGTATTGAGAATGGCCTGGTAGTGCTTCCGCCGAAGACCGACCCGGCGATTCCGTTCCCGTCGGCCGGTTGATGCAGGCATGGGCATCTGCTCGTAGACCACACTCAGGTCCCGGTTGTCATGCAGAAGCCCTTCGTCCGTCGACACCGTCGAGAACACGCGCAACCAGAAATTGACGTCCCGATCGAGCTCGGCGGGCTGTGGGAAGGTCTCGCTGTCCGCCCAGGCGACGTGCGCGACACTGCACAGGGCAACAAAAACAGTGAGGGCGAAACGAAGTCTGGCAAGCATGCGGGTCAGGTCGCGGAGGACAAAAGAATAAAGATTCAAAATGGTCACAAATCTGTCGAGGCCGCACAAGCGCCCAAGGGGAATATGACGTTGCCTCGATACGGTGTCCGGATTACCGTTGCCGGCCGCGAATGGATACACTTTGCGGCTTGTTCTATGACCGGTCTCGACGGCCTGAGGTCCTGTGGCCAAGAAGACTCGCAAACACCTTTTCAGGTACTGGACGCCAAATCACTGGCCGGCATGGTTCGGCATATTCCTGCTGCGCGTCAGCTGTTTGCTCCCCTATCGCCTGCAGATCGGCATCGGCAAGGCCGTGGGTCGCCTCGGACACAGAATTGCGCCCGAACGCAGAGCGATCGTAAGGCGCAATCTGGCGCTGGCGTTTCCGGAGTTCGACGAAGCAACGCGAAATCGAGTGGCGCTGGAACACTTCGAATCGCTCGGCGCGTCATTGATGGAACTCGCCCTGGCACGCTGGGCGTCCGACGACTGGCACGCGTCGATGGCAAAGATCGAAGGCGTTGAACATGTCGAAGCTGCCGCCGCGAGCGGACGGGGCATCATTTTCCTGAGCGCTCATTTCACAACGTTGGAGATCAGCGGCCGCGTCCTGCGCATGCACAGTCCGCCGTTCGACCTCGTCTATCGTGCGTTTCGCAGTGACTTTATGACGGAGTTCCTGCGATCGACGCGCGAGCGATCCGGACGGTCGACGATCGAAAAGAACGACATCAAGCGGATGGTCCGAAGTCTGCGCGAAGGCACGCCGGTCTGGTACGCACCCGACCAGAGCTTCCGCGGCAAGCTTGGCGCCGTTGTGCCGTTCTTTGACGTCCCGGCAATGTGCAATACCGCCACCAGTACCCTGGCTCGGCTCGGCAAAGCTGTCGTTCTGCCGTACTTTCCACGTCGCCTGCCTGAAGGTGGCTACGTTATTTCGATCCACCCACCACTCGAGGACTTTCCGAGCGACGACCCGGTCAGGGATACCGAGCGCTACAACGAGATTCTCGCCGAAGCGATTCGGCTATGTCCGGATCAGTACTACTGGGTGCATCGCAAGTTCAAGAACCTGCCGGAACCAATGCCGGACTATTACGCGGACCTCGACGACTGGAAGTAGCCGGCGAGCAGTGCGTTCCAGCATTGCTCGGTGTAGTTGATCTGTGGATCCTGCTGCCGGATCTTTCGCAGCGAGCGATGCAGCCTCGCGAGGTTTTTTTGTTGCCAGGCACCGGGGGGCTGAATGCTGGCATTGTCGAAATCAAGCAGCCAGATGCTGCCCTTGCTATCGATCTGCACGTTGTGGGCATTCAGATCAACGTGATTGATACCGTGCTCGTGAAAGCGCGCGACTCCCGCACCGATCCGTTGCCATAGCGCTTCGTCCCCTTCACCGTCGGCGAGTCGCGCCGATAGGGATCGAATGTCGGGCACGCGGACCGTGATGATATCGGCGGTGTAGGTCGGGCCGCTGCGTCGGTAACGTGCGATCGCCGGTCTGGGAACCGGCAATCCCATCCCGATCATCTTCTGCAGAATCCGCCACTCGGCAAACGATCGAGTCTTATCCTCGCCCAGCCAGACGTAGGAGTCGCGGACAAAGCGACCAATCAGTCCACCCCGGCGAAAATGCCGCAGCACGAATTCGTTCTCGCCGTCCCCCAGAATCAGCGTGTTACCACGGCCTCCGGAGCGGAGGACATTTTCGACGGGTTTGACGCTCTTCCAGCCTCGCGCTGAAAAGTGCGCTTCAGCAGCATGCGGCACCAGCTTCTCGTCGTAGATGATGGCGCCGTCACCCGTACGCTCGACGGTTTCGTGCACGGGACGCGGTCCCTCCGGCAGCCCCTCGATCACGGCTTCGCCAGCGCTTGAAGTGAAAGATCGAACTTTGGTCTTTTTGCCGACAATCGATACTTTTCGGTGCACAGCAAGGATTTTCGGTGACAACTTCTCCGTCGATTCTGCTTGAAAACCCGTCGAAAAGGGCTCACAGAAAGACGCTTGGTCGCGGAAAACGACCTGGCGGAACCCGGTTCACACCCGATAAGTGAAATTTTGAGAATTTTCGCCGACTTTGAAAACATTTCCGGGACCGTTCGACGGAATTTCTGTAGCCTGCAAACCTGAGAGCTGCCTCTTCAGAAAATGGTCAAAAGCGCAGAAATCGTCAAGAAAGGGCCACTTGACGACATTTAATCACTTTTAAGTACCATTTAGAGAGCATTATCGCCCGCCACCGATTCACTCGTCGGTCGTCACCAGTTCGTAGGCGGCGCCGCAGTACGGGCATTTCGCTTCACCGGTCTCGTGGATCGGCAAATACACCTTGGGGTGCGAATTCCACAGGTACATGCCGGGCATCGGACACGACAACGGGAGGTCCTTCGGCCGAACCGTGTATCGATGTTGGGCGTTGGCGGGGATCAGTTCCTCGTCAACCGTTCCGGAGCGTGCTCTCACAGTGGTGAATCTCTTGTGGTCTTTTGGCGCGCGGCGATTATAACAATGCGCTATCGGCAGGTAACCGCTATCCGTCAGTGTCCGTCAGAAAGACTTTGTGCCAAACCCGGGTGACATAGTTGCGTTCATCCAGGAAGGCGTCGCTCGCTGCGAGCGCCGGCTGGTCGTCGAGTGACAAGCGATGCGCCATGCCGCGATAGGCCCGGTAAATGTCCTGCAGTCGCTGCACTTCCGCATCGTCAAAATGACCGATGGTGAGAAGCGCGTCCAGCTGACGAATATTGTCCGTGTACTCGATGACCTCGGCCCGGTCAGGCGCGTGCTTCAGCACCAGGTATTGGACCAGGAACTCGATGTCGCCGATGCCGCCCTCGCCCTGCTTTAGGTCGAAGTGATCCGCATCGCTGCGGTCCAGTTGCTTGCGCATCTTCGAACGCATGTCGAGAACGTCCTCGCGCAACGATTCGATACCGTTCGGGTCACGCAGGACGGATTGCCGAATCTCGACGAACCTCGCCGCGACGTTGGCACTACCGGCCACGGGACGACTGCGTAACAGGGCCTGGTGCTCCCAGGTCCACGCGTCGTCCTGCTGATAGCGCCTGAACGCATCGATACTGGTCACGAGGAGCCCCGCTTTGCCGCTTGGTCGCAGTCTCGTATCAATCTCGTAGAGCGCACCCGAACCCGTCTGCGCCGTCAGATAATGCAGCAACCGACGTGCCAGCCGACTGAAGAAAACCTGGTTGTCGATCGCGCGCGAACCGTCGGTTTCCTGCTGGTCGCCATGCGAGTCGTGCAGAAAGACCAGATCGAGATCGGACGCGTAAGCAAGCTCGTAACCAGCGAGCTTGCCGTACGCGATGATGCCGATATCAGCCTCGTACAGCTCGCCATCGACCCGGTACGTCGGTGTGCCGAACTGGCGGATGACATCGGCGCGAGCCATATCCAGAATACGTGTGAGGATGAGTTCCGCGAGCTCCGTCAAGCGATCGCTGACCTTCATGAGCGGTATCGTGCCGCTGAAGTCGGCGACAGCGAGTCGGAACATGGAAACGCGTTTGAACTTCGCCAGCGCTTCGATGACAACTTCGGCATCATCCGGGTCCGTCCGCCCGAGACGCGCCTCGAGGTCGGCCCGCAATTCCTCGCTGGTGAGTGCGGCTTCAAAAACTCTGGCGTCGATCAGTTCGTCGAGAAGCACCGGGTGGCCTGCGATCTCCCGGGCGAGAAACGCGCTGCTGGCACACAGATCAACCAGGCGCCGCAGCACCGCAGGATTTTCGTTCAGGAGCGCGAGGTAGGCGCTACGACGCAGGACGCTTTCCGCGATTCTTGCGACACGTCGCGCGGCAACGGCGGGACGGCTACAGGCCGGCAAGGCGCTAAGCAGTCCCTCGATGAAGCGTTGTAGCCGATCTGCTGCGGTGGATTCAATACGTGCGACAGCGGGCGAGGTTGACAGGCCGACAAGTACACTCGCGATCGCGCGTTGGTCAACATCATCGATACCGAGGCTTGCCAGGCAGGGCAACCATTCATCTTCAGTTACTGCAGCAGCCCACAGCGACGGGACGGTCGATCCGGATGTCGCGATAGCGGATCCATCGACCTGTTCCCGGGCGCCCAGCTCCCGAAACTGCTCGCTGACCCACTCGCGCGTGCGGCGAAGCTCCGCTTCCAGGGATGGCCAGTCGGCGAAGCGCAGTGCATAGGCCAGACGCAAACGTTCCAGATCAGTGGTTGGCAATGAATGCGACTGTTGATCCCGGCTTGCCTGAATCGCATTTTCGACGCGTCGAAGTAAATCGTACGCATCCAGCAATGCCTGCGCGGTCTTGGCATCGAGATCGCGATCGTCTGTCGCCGCCCTGACGGCCGACCTCAGGCACTGTGTGCGCAGTGCCGGCATTGTGCCGCCTCGGACGAGCTGCAGGGATTGCACAATGAATTCTATTTCCCGAATTCCGCCGGGACCGAGTTTCACGTTGTCCGCCAGCCGACGCTTGGCGACCTCCCTGGCGATCATGGCCTGCATTTCCCGAAGGGACTCGAAAACGCCATAGTCGAGATAGCGCCGGTAGACGAACGGCGTCACGATCTCGGCAATTAAACGATCGGCGGCTGGCTCGGTGGCGGTCTCCGTCACTGGCCGGGCCTTCACGTAGGCATAGCGTTCCCACCCTCGACCGTGTTCAACCAGATAGTTTTCGAGAGCGGCAAAGCTAACCACCGGCGGCCCGCTGTTTCCGAACGGTCGCAAGCGGGTATCGACTCGATAGACAAAGCCCTCGCTGGTGGCCTCCTCAAGCAACGCGACGGCTTGTCGAGCGAGCCTGGCGAAGAATTCGTGCGCTGACGTTTGTTTCGGGCCACTGGTTTCGCCTTCCACCGGATACAGAAATACAAGGTCGATGTCCGAGGAAAAATTCAGCTCCCGCCCGCCGAGCTTTCCCATCGCCAGTACGATCAATGGCTGTGGGGAACCATCGACAAGCGGTTCGCCAAAGCGGCGTGCCAGATTGTCACGACTGTAGGCACACGCGCCGTCGAGACAAACCTCGGCCAGTGACGACAGCGCTCCAAGAGTGGTGTCGACCGCCACCTGCTCGACATAGTCCTGCCAAAGGATGCGCACCAGCGAACAGTTGCGCTGCGCGCGCAGAGATCGAAGCACCGCGGCGCGTTGCGACTCGGGGGCCATATCGTTGCGCAGGGCGGCTGCAACCGCCTCGGGCGAATACGGCTTGCCCAACTCCGCGCGCAAGGTTGGCCAGTATCGGCGCATCACATCGGCAGCGAAGGGACTGGCTGCGACGAGCCGACTAACGCCGTCGAGCGGAACGTCGTCGAGTGCCGAATTACCGTAGAGATCCGTAAGAGCTTGCCGCCAATCAGCAACCTCAGCTCTCAACGCTTCCGGCAGTTCCTGTCCGGCCGGCGCTTCTTCGTTCTGGTGCTGACTGCTCATTGGTGCCTGTGATCACAGTGAATCGAAGATGTCTGCTTTCGTGCTGCAGACCTCATGCGGCAAAGAGTACCATTCCGGTGATCCTCGATTCTGGCGGTATGTGTGGCTTGAACAAGCAACGACATCTACTGATCGTCGCTCACTCGCAAAGCGGTTCGACCGAACGCATGACAAATGCGGTTCTCCGCGGAGCAACGTCTGAACTGATTGAGAATGTCGCGGTGCGATCGCTATCGCCCCTGGATGCTGACGCCGACGATGTCCTGTGGGCCGACGGGATGATCCTTGGGACGCCCGAGAATTTCGGCTACATGAGCGGCGCGCTCAAGTACTTCCTCGACCGTATCTACTACCCCTGCGAAAATCGAATCGAGGGAATGCCGTTCGCGCTGTTCGTTCGCGCCGGCAACGACGGCACCGGAGCGATAACCAGTGTCCGACGGATATTGTCGGGCCTTGCGTTACGCGAAGTTCAGGAACCGGTGCTGTTCGTTGGTGACGTGGATGAGAGTCGACTTATCGAATGCGAGGAGCTCGGCGCCACGATCGCTGCCGGACTGGAAGCTGGACTGTTTTGAGTGCTGAGCGGTTATTGCTGTCAGGCAGACTTCGGTACGTCGCCCGTCTTAGCTTCGAGCGTGTCGAGGAGCGGCTGCGGCTTGCCGACGGCGTGTCCCTGCAGGAAGGTAACACCCATCCCCTCGAGCAGAGGAATTGCCTTCTCGTCCTCAACGAACTCTGCAACCGTCTCGAGCTCCATCACCTTGGCGACCTGTGTGATCGCCGCAACCATGGATTCGGCGATTCGATCATCGACAATCCCGCGGATGAAGCTCCCATCGATCTTGAGCGTATCGACGGTAAGGCTCTTCAGATAGGCAAAGGAACTCAGGCCGGCACCGAAGTCATCGAGCGCGAAGCGACAGCCCCGCTGACGCAAACTCGCGATCAACGTCTGCGCTTTGCCGATGTTGGAAACCGCGGCCGATTCGGTAATCTCGAAGGTCAGCAAGTTGGGCGGAACGCCTGATGATTCGATTTCGTCCTCGATGAACTCCAGCATGTCGTCGTCGCCGAGCGACTGACCCGACAGATTCACGGCGAAACTGCTGCCGTTTTCCGAGAGTTCATCGGCACGATCTCGAATGGCTCGCAGCGTTGCCGATACGACCCAACGATCGATGTGGGGCATCAGGTGGTATCGTTCGGCCGCGGACACGAGTGCCGTCGACGATATCGCGTCGCCGTTGCCATCCTGCATTCGCAGCAGAATCTCGTAACGATTCACACTGGACGGGGCCGTTGCCGGCACGATGGGCTGCGCGAGCAGCAAAAACTGATCGTTGTCGAGCGCCTTTTGGATTCGGGCAATCAGCTGCATGTCGTCATACCGACGGATGATACTCTGATCGTCCTGATCGTGAATCTCAATGCGATCGCGGCCGTGGTCCTTGGCCTTTTCGCAGGCAATTCTCGCAGCGGTTAGCGCTTCGCCTTCCGACGATCGCAGATCGAACGCCGATATGCCGATACTCACGGTGACCTGCAGCGAACGACTGCCCTGCAGATAACGCAGCCGATCGCTTTGGCCACGAACGCCGTTGGCGACGGCCAGTGCATCTTCCAGGCTCGAGTGGGTCACGAGGATCGCGAAATCGTCGCCGGTCAGTCTGGTTGCGACGGCATTTTTCGGCAGGACGGTTTCCAGGATATGGGCAAAGCGCATCAGCACCTGATCGCCGGCTTCGCGCCCGAAGGTATCGTTGACGAGCTGAAGGTTGTCCAGATCAAAGTAGATGATCTGGTGCGCATCGCCATCCGCCTTGAGGTTCAGCCCGGATTCCTTGAGCTGCGCCTCGAAGCCGCCGCGATTCATCAGCCCGGTCATCGGATCGAACGACTGTTCGATGACGTACTCGACCTTACGAACGATGTGCGCCATGAAACGCTTGTGACCGTCGTCGAAAGACTTGCCACACACTCTGCCGATTTGCGCGACGACGCCTTCGAGGTTTCCCTTGGCGTCACGAAGAGGGCTCAGCATGGCCTGGCAGCCATCGTTGAACGCAGCGTCGGCGCTTTCCACCTCGGAGATGTCAAAGACCATCGGACCGCCCGCTGTTTCCATCTGCGGCATGAGGGCCTCGACGATGTAGCGATCGACAGCCCGTCGGTTCACGGACTGCCACGTCGAGTGAGTTGCACTGATGCGAATACGTTTGGCGGGTAGCAACAGGACGCTATAGGCGATACCCAGAAAGCGTCCGCTCTGACCGATCAACTCTGCGAGGCCGGCGTGTCGGCGCGTCGCATTGTGTACCTTCTTGTCGATGCTGTAGACAAGCTTCAGTTCATCATCGACCGCCGTGATACTCCGCTCAGCGCCGTCCAGCCTGCGCCCCAGGGTCAGGAGTTGCGACATGACCTCGACGGCGGGCAGCAGGATCTTCTGCAACAAACTCGGGTTGAACCAGGAAGACTTCCCGGCGTTCTTGGAAAAGACCGTGACGAAGGCGCCCAGCGGTTGTCGACGATCGTCGGTAACCGGCAGAACCAGGGCGGTTCTTCCGGACGACAAGGTTCTGCGGATCGGCTCCTTGTCGCCACCGTGCACGAGGTCGTTCGGCAACTCGGCGACGAACGAATCAAGCTCGTGATCGTCAGCGCCGTCACTGCTCCACACACACTGACTTGCGCCGTCGTAAAGACAAAAGCAGGTTGCCCGTGGCACGAGCGAACGCAGCAAACCGCGCACGGCGCTCAGGCTATTCGACGTATCCAGATAATGAATGTCTGCGGGCACCGTCTTCTGCCGTCGTATCGCCGTCACGGGACAGCGATTCTTGGTCGGTTGCTAAAAATAGTGCATCGACAACGGACTTGCTGTGATGAGGGTCTCAGCCGGACACATAACCATTCGATCTAAAAAATCCGCCGGAATCTGCGGGTTTCGCCAGCATCCGATGAAACGAACAAATCTGCATCGTGTCTATGAGGGGGTAAGACATTGCTCGGGGCGGGGCGGAATGAAACTACAACAACTGCGATACCTACTCGCGATCGTCGATAACGGACTGAACATCACGGCAGCCGCGGAACGTATGTACACGTCTCAGCCCGGCGTCAGCAAACAACTCAAACTGCTGGAAGAAGAACTCGGCGTGCAGTTGTTTGTTCGCAAGGGCAAGAGTCTCAACGGCATAACGATCGCGGGTCATCAAGTGATTACACGGGCGCGTGCGATCATGCGGGAAGTGGAAGAGATCCGCGTCGTCGCGTCGCGGCACCATCGCGAACAGAACGCACACAACGGTGTGACGCACGATCAGCAACGACTGGGCTGATTCACTGCTGGCATCGCACGGCCGTGCGATAGCGACTTACAAGAGAAAGCGCGCGCGTCAGTAGATGCGGATGCCGCCGTGGCGTTTACGACTTCTGTAATCCGTCCACCACAGGCCGCCGAGAAAACCACCCAACAGTACGACCCCAAGCGCGGCACCGACCCAGGAAACCGGCAGACTGTTCCGGTACTGATCCTGGCGCCGTTCCAACGTTTCATAGCTCGATGACAGTTCGCTGTTCTCGGCTTTCGCCAACTCCAGAGCAGCATTTGCGTCAGCTACTTGCTGTTCGAGCGAGGCAATGGTTTCAGCAGGCTGTGAGAACGCCGCGTTTAACTCGGCGAGCCGGTTCTGCAGCTTTTCGTTCTCAGCCTGGATCTCATTGACGATGAGCTTGGCGGGTTTGTCGTCGACGAGGTACGCAACCTTGACGTAACCGACGGTTCCGTCCGGCAAACGTACGTTCGCATAGTTCCGGTTCCGCGACAGGACCTCCATCGTCTGCCCGCTTTCGAGCATACGAAATGCCCGATCACTCGTATCCTCCGCCTGGTGTATACCCAGCCGAAGATTGTCGGTCACATAGGCCGTTTGCGCGTACGCGCAGAAGGGCAAACCGACCAGCAACGCGAGTCCGACGATCAATCTCATTAGTGCACTCCCTGGCGAACCCAAACTGAATGACGGCATGAGAGCGCCGCATTTTCGCCAATGAACATAATCACGGAAAGTCTACTACAGACGCCTCGCCGGGCAGTTGCGAACTGCGTCGCAGTTCGACGACAGACCGGGAGAAGATCAGCGGCTGTACACCCAACGCAAGAGCGCTTCCTGAACCTCGGCCCCGTAGCCACGATGAACGTCATTGTGATTGTGTAGCGTCACGACAACGTGGCGTTCCCCGCTCTGCGACTGAATGAATCCCGCAATGGCACTAACGTGGTCGAGACGTCCGGTCTTCACATGCGCCTGCCCCGCCAGCTGGTCGGTCTCGTCGAAGCGTCGCGTCGTCGTTCCATCGAGCCCGGACAGCGACATGGACGACAAGAACTCGGGCATGTAGGGCTGGCTGTAGGCAAAGCGCAGCATGTCGGCGAGCTGCCGCGCCGTCACTCGCGCTGAACGTGACAGACCAGCGCCATTCGTTAGTTCGATACTGCCGGCATCCAGACCGCGTTCGGTCATCCAGTCGCGCACGGACTGGCGTCCGTTTTCTTCAGTTCCCGGGGCACCGTAGCGCTCGGCTGCAACGGTCAACAACAGATGGCGCGCCATGACGTTGTTGCTGTACTTGTTGACCCGCGAGATAACGTCAGCGAGGGGTTGCGACTCGAAGACCATCAACGGCTCATCCTCGTCGCCCGGTTCGAACGCAACGTTTCGCCATTGGCCGTCAAACTCCCCGCCGACTTCCTGCCACATGGCGCGAAACATTCCGTAGGTGAACTCATTGTGTTCAAGTGCGGCACGAGTCATCGAATATTCTTCGCAGCCGCTGGGAAACCGGCCGCTGAAAGTGAACTGATCGAAGGCGTCGTTGGGAATGATGGCGATACCGCGCTGATAACCGCGACAGCTGCCATTGCTCACCGACAAACGATTTACGACTTTCAGATTATCGAGCTGCGGGTCCATGCGGATGGTGACGCCGCCTGCGTCCGGCTCGGGTTCGAAGCGATACCGTACTACCTTGAAATTCATCATCATCGCGTTCGGCGCGACGTTGTAAGCACGCAGTGGCTGCCGATCGAACGCGGCCGGGTCGTAATCGCCAACGTCGAAAAAGCTGTCGTCGATCAGTAGATCACCCTCGATCGAACGCAAGCCCGTCAGGCGCAGTTCCCGAAGCATCTGCCAGACACGCTCGGTCACCAGGAACGGATCGCCGTAACCCTTCAACAACAGATCGCCCTGAAGCGCTTCGTCGACGAGGTCACCCATTGCCCAGGCCTCGGTACGCCAGCGATAGGCGGGCCCAAGTTCATCGAGCGCAACGAGTGTCGTCACCAGCTTCATGACCGACGCCGGGTTTCTTGGTGTGTCGGGATTCAGGGAAAGCTCGATCCTGCCCTGATCGAGGTTGAAGACGAAAAGACTGAGTGTGTCGGTCGGTAGCTGCCGATGCGCGAGCACGTTTCGAACCGGCAGCGGGAGATTCGCTGACGGTAACTCAGACGTCGAAGTCTCGGCCAGGTCGGCTGCAAGCGCGGGGGGCGCTGTTAGCAAACATACTGTGACAAATAACGTTCGGAGCATTCTGACTCAAAAGCGTTGATTGCATCACCCAGGTGGCACTATCGATCCTGCCGACGGCCGTCGTTCGGTGTTGCGCGTTTAAACCTTGCTGCGATGATAGCAGTGGCGGTCAGAATTTAAGAAACCCGGTACGGACCGATCCGCTACTTCGGTCTCTGCAACTCGAATGCCTTTATGCGATCCGCGAGCGTGGTGGGTTTGACCCCGAGGAGCGCTGCTGCCCCATTGGGTCCGGACACTTTCCAACCGGACCGCTCCAGCGCCGCCTGCATGTTCTGCTTCTGTAACTCACGCATGTCGTTCTCGGTGAGGATCTGTGAGGGCTTGCGATCGACGGGCGTTGCTGGAGAAGCGTGCGCCTCAGCTCGGGCAGAAGGCAGGTCGAGCTGAAGTACGCCACCCTTCGACAGAATTACCGCACGCTCAATCACGTTCTTGAGCTCCCGGACGTTTCCCGGCCAATCGTATCCGGCAATAGCGTCCACCTGGGACTGCGTCAGCGGCAGCGGCTCGCGGCCGAAATCCTTGTACGTCGTATCGAGAAAGTGTCTTGCGAGTTGAATGACGTCGTCCTTACGTTCGCGCAGCGGAGGAACGCGTATCGGGAACACGCTGAGCCTGTAAAACAGGTCTTCTCGAAACTTGCCATCCATGACGAGCCGCTCAAGATCCCGGTTGGTCGCTGCGATTACGCGTACATTGACCGTGCGGGTAATGTCATCGCCAACCCGCTCGAATTCGCTTTCCTGGAGTACGCGAAGCAGCTTGCCCTGCAGCTCGATCGGAATTTCTCCGACCTCATCGAGGAATATCGTGCCCCCATCCGCGAGTTGGAATCTCCCTACGCGATCCTTGTGAGCGCCTGTGAAGGCGCCTTTCACATGCCCGAAGAACTCGCTCTCGAACAGATCTTTCGGAATCGATGCGCAGTTGACCTTCACCAACGGCGCGTCGACGCGCGAGCTGCGCGCGTGAATGGCACGCGCAACCAGCTCCTTGCCGACGCCGGATTCACCCAGTACCAGAACGTTCGCAGGCGTCTGCGCGACCGCCTCGATTTGTGTGAGCATGCCCTTCAACGCTCGACTCTTACCGACAATGCGTCCGAAATTCATCGATACGTTGACTTCTTCTCGCAGGTAGTCGCGCTCGTTCTGCAGCTCCTCACGGAGGCGCGCGTTTTCAGCCAGCGCGATACGAAGTTCCCGTTCGGCACGATTGCGTTCTGTGACGTCTTTTGAGGCAACGAGACGGCGGCGAACGCGACCCTCGGCATCGCGATGAAACACCGCGGACATGACCAGGTCGAGGACATGGCCGTCCTTGGTCACCATCTGGCGTTTGCGGTTCAGAAACTCGCCGCCGAGCTCCGGGTCCTTGCGATTCTTCGCACGTTTTCGATCTGCTTCGCTGTAAAAGTCGACGATGTGCCGCCCGACGACTTCCTCTCGTTGATAGCCCATTTTTTGCAGCCAATGATCGGTTACCGTAGCGATATGTCCATTGCGATCGACGGTGTGCAGCATTGCCGGCGTCGAGCGGTACAGATCGCGATATTTGTGATCGGCGCGCAGCCGCTCCGTGACTTCGACGTAAACGGAAATCGTCGCGAGCGGTTCATTGTCCGGCCCTTCTTCGAGCTGTGAACTCGTCATGCATTCGACGACGGAACCGTCGCTCGCCTGGAATTCGATGATCTTGTTCTCGAGCTTCCCGGTGCGCCGGAGCGTTGGCCGCAGCTCTTTCTCCAGACGCTCGACGCTGTCCGGAGTCATGAACTCCATCGGCAGCCTGCCGAGCACATCCTCGCGGCGATAGCCGAGCCGGTTAAGGAAGGCATCGTTCAGGTCGTGAAAACGGCCATCGCGACCAATCGCTGTGGCCATGACCGGCAGGCGACGAAACACCCAGGTGCCGCTGAGCGGCGATTCGGATTGATCAGTCATCCGTGCCTTATACGAAATTCCGTAAACTCTGTCACGGAAAATCGTAATTTACGAAATATCGTTATTGCGATTGAGTAATTAAATCATTGTTTTTACTGGAGTTACAGAGTTGGCACGGGTCGTGCAAACGTAGAGGGCAAAGGACGAGACCCGGGTCCCCCTATCGATTTGCCGGGTCGACATGGAGTTGAAAGGAACTGAAATGAATACGCGTATCGGACAGTGGTTAACCAGCCTGCTCATCGTGGCTGCGACGCTGTTTTGGTCGGTATCGATTCTTGCCGCGGAGACGGATGCTGCGCGGACTGCGACGGACCCGCAGGCCACCAGCACCGCGCGAGCGGCCGATGCCCACACTGAAGCAGCCGAAGCGGCCGTCGAGTCGATCAACGAAGCCATCGAGGCTGACCTTGATCTGTCGTCAATCGGCCTTACCTCGGTAAGCATGGACAGCGACGTCGTAACGGTCGCAGCCAACTAAATCGAATTCCGGTGGTGAACAGTCGATCGGGAACACTCTCCCCCCCTCTGTTTCCGATCGACCACCACTAGGATGCACACCGGATCTGGATCCGGTTTCGGGTCGTAAGGCCCGGCGGCACCCCCCTGCCGTGAAACTTACAGGAGCCGGAGACCTCTCCGTGTCGGACAGGAGCGCAACCGAATTTGGTTTCAGCCTCTCCGGCTCCTTCTCTTTTTCAGCGAATCAGCGCTTCCGGCGCGGACAGCAGTCTCAGACGGGTGGGCGGTCAGAAGCGGCAACCCGCGCGCGATGATGTTCGGCGCGCAGCTGGCGTCCATTTGCGGCGCGGCGACTGATGCCCTCACGCAGCTTGCGCAGCCAGGCTCGCGCCCAGGCGAACTCGAGCCCGAGAATGGCGAGACCGGCTGGAATGACGAGCAGCCCCGGTCCCGGCGTAACCAACATAACGATACCGAGCAGGACTATGGTGACGCCGACCACCGAGATGATGACGCGACGCGCAAGCTTGTAAGTGAATTCAATCAAGATCGCTGGTTTCCTTTGATGGGTGTGGCAGTGCATAGCCGGGCGGAAATGCTGACAATCACACTTGGGGTTTTGATGCCGCTGGCGTAGCCTTCGTTTATGCGTGCCCTTGCACTACCAATACTAGCTTCGATTGCTCTCGGTCCCGGGAGTTCCGCGCTGGCGAACGACGCCGATGCGAATAGCTTCGCAATAATCGCGAGCGCGGCCACGGCGCCAATCGTCGCTGGCTCGAGTGGCCGGCGAACGCTGCGACTCCCGGGGCTCGATTTTCGCTTTCAGTTTCGACTCGCGTGCCGCGGTGCGGCACAGCCTTTGTCACTGGGTGTGACAATTGCAGACACGCACCGCAGCCTGGGTGCCGAGGAGCTGGTCTCTGACGTCGGGGTAGCGCGAACGACGATTCGCATACCGTCCGGCCAGATCGCGCCGGTTGCGATAGAAGGCTTTTGTGCTACAGACAATGCCTCGAGCGAAATCCGCCCCCTGACACTGCCTGCACTGTTGTCAGCGTCCGCTTCGCTGCGCTGTGGTGACGACGAACACAGTTCAATGCAGTACGCGAGCGTGCCACTGGACGTCGTATTGGTCTGCGAACCTCAGGATCCGCCTGCGGCCCAGGCTAGTCCGAACCCGGCGACATCTGCTCGGTAAGAAAACTTACCATCGTTCGCCAGGCCTCTCCGGCTTTGGCGCCATCGTAGTTTTCAGACGCGACGTCAACGAACCCGCGGCGAACGTCCTCGAGAATGTTGACGCTAGCCTCCTTCTCCAGGCTGCGCATACTCGCTTCAAACTCGCGCACCGTTTGCACAGGAACAGCTCGATCGGACGCGCTGAAAAAACCAAGAAACGGTACGCGGGCTTCCGCCAGCTGATCCTCGTCCGTAATGACCTGGCCGTAGAAACTCACCGCCGCATCCAGCCTGTCAGGGGACGCGAGCGCTGTACGCAGTGCCCAGCCACCGCCGAAACCGTAGCCGACGATAGCGATGGACGGCGCACCCGAGCTGATGCGAATGAAATCGATCGCCTGGCGCAGATTGTCCTCAGCGAGTCGCGTATTTTCGATGACGTCAATTTCGAGTTCACGCGCAAGCCCGACCGTGTCCGCGGTCCGACCGCGAAACAAGTCCACCGCGAGGACGATGAAGCCATCGCCGGCCAGACGCTCGGCCGCGGATCGGACTGTCTGGTTGAGCCCAAACCAGTCGTGCACGATGACGACCGCGGGCAGCGGGTCAATCATGTCAGCGGGAATCGCGAAGTGTCCGTAAACCAGACCGTCGCCGATTTCGGCGTACGGCAGATTCTCGGAGATGATCTCGCGACGCTGTGACGGGCGCTCGTTGGGCGCCGACGGTGCCGGCGACGGAGTCGCCACACTCTCCGAGGTCACGGGGGCCGGATCTTCCGCGGGTGTACAGGCACCCAGCGCCAGCGCGATGAGTAATATCAGTGTGCGAGTGATCGTAGGTGCATTCGCACGCCTGCGACGCCAGCTCATTCTCAGCATGCTCAACCACCCTCCGCCGACCGGAGACTCCGGAAAGCGCGTAGTGTAATCAAATCGAAAAGCAGCCGCACACGACGCGGTTCTCGTTCAGTCGTCGTCCTCCCAGCGACGCAGCTTGGATTTGTCGACGCGCTGCCATTGCCGTTCACTGACGCGAGCGTAGTAACGCACCTTGGCGACCACCCAGGCGATGATAATTGCGATTAACAGGAGAACCAGTAGGAGAGAGGTGTTCATACGCGTATCGAACCGTGATTGTTTACCCGTTGATCCAGAACATCGTGATTGACAATCCGGGCGATTACTCTAGCATCGCCTGCTCATTCATCTCAGGCACCGCCGGAGCAGATCCATGAACATCAAGACCGATACAGCGACCCGCGCAGGCGTCGACCGGCTCGTGTTCGTGCATGGCCCGACCGCAAAAACCCGAATCGGAGTTTCCACGCGGACCGGCACCCCGGCCCTTCGATCGCCATCGCTCTGATCCAGACCTGAGGTTCACCAACATCTCTGGCTCCGGATTCAGACCCCGGATTGCACTGCCGCGCCTGCGCTACATCGCTGGCCGGCACCTGAAGCAAGACACCAGAGATGACCTACTCAAACGAACAATCTGTAAGACAGACAAACCTGCTGCAGCGCGCGATCGCGTTTCTTCGCGAAGCACTGCGTGACAGCGACGCCGACCTGACCGTCGGTTCGACGGGCCGCGCCCTGGGGCTCATGGCGATCCCGATGGTGCTGGAGATGTCGATGGAGGCGGTGTTTGCCGTCGTCGACATCGCTTTTGTCTCCCGGCTTGGGACCGCCGCGGTTGCCGCCGTTGGCATAACCGAGGCCTTGATAACCGTGCTTTACGCGGTTGCCATCGGACTGGGCATGGGCGCGACGGCAATGGTTTCCAGGCGTATCGGCGCCGGTGACCCGGACGATGCCGCCAGAGTGACCGGCCAGGCGATCTGGGTCGGCCTGGCGCTGTCGATTTTCATCGGTACGTGCGGATTCCTGTTCGCGCCCCAGCTCCTGCAATTGATGGGCGCAGACGCTGAGGTCGTCGCAACCGGCAGCGGCTTTACGGCCGTGCTTATCGGCGGCTCGGGCAGCATTCTGTTTCTGTTTTTGCTCAACGCAGCATTCCGCGGCGCGGGCGATGCGCCGGTTGCGCTTCGCGCCCTGATGCTCGCAAACGGCATCAATATCGTGCTGGATCCCTGCCTGATTTTCGGCCTCGGTCCGTTTCCCGAACTTGGCGTCACGGGTGCTGGCATCGCCACGACAATCGGCCGCAGCATCGGCGTCGCCTATCTCGGCTACTACCTGTTCACGGACTACGGAAGGCTCCGGCTCAAGCGGCAGCACATGCGCCTGGCTCCGAAGCTGATCCGGCGCCTGTTGTACATATCCATTGGCGGCATTGGCCAGTTCCTGATCGCAACGTCCAGCTGGATCGCGATCATGCGAATTGTCGCCCTGTACGGCAGTGCACCCATCGCGGCATATACGATCGCACTGCGGATGATCGAGTTCGCCATCCTCCCGGCCTGGGGCCTGGGCAATGCGGCAGCAACGCTGGTCGGGCAAAACCTGGGCGCGGGCAAACCCGATCGGGCAGCAAGAACGACGTGGCAGGCGGCACGCTACAACGTGGCCTTCATGACGATCCTGGGCATTCTTTTGCTGATACTTGCTCCGACCATCGTTGGCTGGTTCTCGAGCGAGCCCGAAATTCTGCGATATGGCACGAGCTGTTTGCGCATTATGGGGATCGGCTACCCAGCCTACGCTGCCGGCATGATCCTTATCCAGGCGCTGAACGGGGCTGGTGACACGCGCAGTCCGTCGTTTATGAATCTGGTTTGCTTCTGGATCGTCCAGATCCCGCTCGCCTATTGGCTGGCTGTTTCGATCGGCTTGGGACCGGACGGTGTCTTCACGGCAATCGTCTTGTCGGAAACGCTGTTGACGGTTATTGCGGTGTTTGTGTTCCGATCAGGACACTGGAAAACCCAGGAAGCCTGACGATGTCGAACGATCCTTCGTAGAATGCCCGGGTCTCAACCACAGTACATAGCATGAGCAAGCCGCCACTGGTCGACATCGGCAACGCTACCGTGTATCGCGGTGACAAACCGGTGTTTCGCGAATTCTCCCTGCGCGTCGCGCAGGGAGAACGGGTCGCCATCGTCGGGCCCAACGGCGCGGGTAAGACGACCCTGCTCAAGCTTCTTAATCGTGAGCTGTATCCGGTGCACGATCCGGATACCTTCGTGCGCATCCTGGGCAAGAGCCGATGGAACGTTTGGGAGCTCCGACGACAGATCGGCATCGTCTCCGACGATCTGGCGCTTCGTTATCCGGATCGGGCTACCGGACTGGACGTTGTGCTCAGCGGCTTTTTCTCGAGTATCGGCACTCACGGCCTGATCGCAGACGATGTAACGGATCACCATCGTGCACTCGCAACGTCTGCCCTGGCAGACTTCGGCGTCCAGGACTACAGAGACACGCCCCTGGCAAGAATGTCGACAGGTCAGAAACGGCGTTGCCTGCTGGCACGGGCCATGGTGCACGAACCGCGGACACTCATTCTCGATGAACCATTCGCCGGTCTCGACCTGGCGGCAAGCTTCGATTACCTGCGCCGGATTCGTCAGATGATCCGGGCGGGACGGAGCATACTGCTGGTAACCCACCATCTGAATGAGATTCCCCCTGAGATCGACCGCGTCGTCCTGCTGTCTGAGGGCCGGATTGTCGCGGATGGAGCGCGATCGGACGTGCTTACGGTGGCCAACCTGACGGAGACGTACGGGACACCGCTGCGATTGCACCAGCAGGATGGCTACTACTTCGCCTATCCACCAGAGCAGTGAGGCCATCCAAAACGCGCAAGCCGTCACATTCCTGAGTGATCGCGGCAGGCTTTGTCATAAAACGTGACAGACGACTCGTTGCGTTCCGGCACCGGAACCTAGTCTTGAGCCATGACGTCAGGACGACTCGCTGCTTGCCATACCGGATGGCTTTTTCTGACCGCCGCTGCATCCGCAGCGACGGCTGATGGCGCGCAAACCGGCGCAATTGATAACTCGTTTGCCGTCATCGCCTTTGTGCTTGCGACCGCGCTCATCCTCGGGCTTGTCCTTCGCCCGGCTTCCCTCGCCGCCTGGCAGGTGACCAAGCGCGCGCTCGCACACAAACGACTGACCGGGTTGCTGAACTCTGCCGGCGTCGAGGTATTGCATGACGTCATCCTGCCGAGTGCGTGTGACGGACTGACGCGTATCGATCATATTGTCCTGATGGCAGGTGGCGTTGTCTGCGTGCAGACGAACAGCCAGAGTGGCACGATCTTCGGCGCTCTGGACGATCCTCAATGGTCATGGAACGAGGGCACGCGGCGGCGGTCGTTCCTCAATCCGGTGATACAGAACGAGGGCCATGTCAAAGCAATCCGCAAGGCAGTGCCGGGACTGCCTGTCGCCAGCGTCGTGGTGTTCTCTCCATCCGCGCACTTCGCGAATGAACAACCAGCGCACGTTGTATCGATCGACGACCTTCCAATATGGCTCGAAAAGGTCCGCTTCGATGAATCTTCGATCGATGACTGGGACACAACCTGGTTGCGTCTCAAGGCATCCGCCCTCACCGACGATGACTCCCGTCGCGACTTCGACGCGCAACTGAGCTTCGGCTGACTGATCACGTCCCCGTCCGGGGGTACACGCCTACCGTTGCTATAATCCCGCCTCGGGTTGTGCTGGGGGGTCACGCGTGGTCGACCTATTGGGCTGTTCAGGAGAACACTGCATCGAGTCTGCGGGCGGGGTCGTAGCCGTACTGTGCATCGTCGCTGCGTTCTGGTTCTTCGTGCAAAAGGTAACCGGTTGGAAGTTGTTCCAATACGTGCCACCCCTGTTGTTTATCTATTCAACGCCTGTATTCCTCAACAACCTCGAAATCATTCCTCACGATTCGGCGGTGTATCCGGCGCTCAGCGCTTACGTGTTGCCGGTGTTTATTGTCCTCATGCTCATCAAGGTCGACGTACCTGCTGCCGTTCGCATCATGGGAAAAGGCGTCCTGGTTATGCTCATGGGCACATTGGGCGTCGTTGTCGGTGCGGTTGTCGGCTACGTGATCGTCCATCGCTGGCTGTCGCCCGATGCCTGGACCGGATTCGGCGCGCTGGCAGGGAGCTGGATTGGCGGCACCGCAAATCTGGCCGCCGCCAGCGAGATGCTGGCCACGCCGCCAGAGCAGTTCGGCCTCGCCGTGCTCGCGGACAACGTCATCTATATCGTCTGGCTGCCGATCCTGCTGGCCTCGAAGAACTTCGCGGACCGTTTCAATGCGTGGGCGCGGGTACCGGAAGACCGACTTCGAATGATGGATTCGGCGGCCGAGATGCTGGTTACCGAAGAGCGTGCGCCGGAAATGCAGGAGTATCTCTATCTCGTTGCCATTGCTGTCGGCGTTGCCTGGATCGGCACGAGCCTCGCCGAGAACATCTTCGCGGCACAGGCATCCGCGTTGCCACAGCTGAACGGAATCCTGTCGCAGTCGACGTGGCGGATCCTCCTGATCACGACGATTGCGCTTGGCTTGTCGGCGACGCCGGTGAACAGCCTGCCAAACTCGACGGCACTGGGCACGGCCCTGATCTATGTTTTCGTTGCCGGTATGGGTGCCAGAGCCAGCGTAGCCGGCTTTGGCGAGGCCCCGGCGTTTCTGCTGGGGGCGTTTATCTGGATATTCGTTCACGGTGCCTTTTGCCTGCTCGGCGCGAAACTGTTCCGCGTCGATGTCCACAGCGTCGCCATTGCCTCAGCCGCCAATATCGGCGCCGCGGCATCCGCACCGATCGTTGCAGCGTTCCATCGCCCAAGCCTGGTGCCGGTGTCCGTACTGATGGCCTTGATTGGCTACGCGCTCGGCAATTACCTCGCACCGCTTGCCGGCCATCTCGCACGCCTCGCGGTGGGCCAGTAGTCACAGGCTTATCGGTTTCGGAATTCGCATGACCCGTCATCAACGCTGGGCAACCATGGCAATTTCGGCGACTGCGATTATCGTAGTGACCGTCTATGTCGTGTTGGCCGTGCTCTGGCAAAACCGTCCGGACATCGCGGATCTTGAGTGGCCGATTGCCGACGTGCAGTCCGAGGACGAGGGACAGGTGACGGCAACCTGGCTCGGCATTAGCACGTTGTTGTTCGATGACGGTGAAACGCAGATTCTCGTCGACGGCACGTTCACACGCCTCAGTCCGTTCGACTTCGCCGTCGCACGTCCGGTGGCCTCGGATATCGCGAACATCAACTACGTCATGGACGAATATCGTATCGACCGTCTGGCCGCCCTGGTACCGGTTCATACTCACGTCGATCACGCGATTGATGTGGGCCGCGTGGCCAACCGCTCGACAGCGCTGTTGCTCGGCACCGAATCGATGGCGAACATCGCGCTCGGCGCCGACGTGCCCGTCGACCAGTTTCAGATTCTTGCAAGCGGCGAGAGCCGTGTCTTCGGCGACTTCACCGTCACGTTGATCGAGTCACGGCACGTTCCGACAGGGATTGGCGACGGCGGCTGGCCAACCGGCATCATTGACAAGCCGTTGCGGCAGCCCGCCCGGTTCTGGACATGGCGCGGCGGAACCGCTAACTCCATACTCATTCGACACCCCTCGGGGACGGCACTCGTCCAGGGAAGCGCTGGGTTCGTGGACGGAGCACTTGCCACTCACGCAGTTGATGTCGCGTTTATCAGCGTCGCCGGACTCGCAGCGCAGGGCGAGGAATACACCCGACAGTACTGGGAACAAACGATTGACGCGACTGGCGCGAGTCGTGTCATTCCGATTCACTTCGATGACTTCACCCGGCCATTCGGCGAGGTCGCACTGTTTCCCTACATCGTCGACGACGTGCTCGCCGTCTCGCCCTGGGTATCCGCGTTGGCTGAAGAATCGGGCACGCGACTCGAAAGACCGCCATTCGGCGTGGCGATAGCGCTCTACTAGCGAGCTGTAATTACCCATCAGGTAATGGTTTCCGGAAAGCGGATCGTTACACTGCAACTTCACCGCCCCGGGGAACCCGATGAGCACAACAGACCCGACATCCTTTGGCGCTCTGTTGCGTCACTGGCGCGAGCAGCGTCGTTACAGCCAGCTCGACCTGGCCCTCGAGGCCGATATCTCGAGCAAGCACGTCAGTTTTCTCGAAACGGGACGAAACCAGCCTAGCCGCGAGATGATTGTGCGGCTCTCCAACGCCATGGACGTGCCGCTGCGGGACCGGAACCTGATGCTGTCGGCTGCCGGATTCGCGAGCGCGTACTCCGAAACGCCGCTCGACGCTCCGGAGATACGCCAGGCCGAAGAAGCGCTGTCGCGGATTCTCGAGAAGCACGAGCCGTACCCGGCCATTGTGGTCGACGCAAACTGGAATGTCGTTCGCCAGAACCATGGCGGCATGCGGTTGTCCGCCCTGTTCCTCGATCAACCCGAACTGGCCTCGCAAAACGCCTTCGAACTGCTGTTCGCGGAAGACGGACTGCAACCCTGGGTCGAGGACTGGGAGCTGCTGAGCTCCGCCCTGCTCATGCGCTTGTTTCGCGAAACCCTGTCGGGAAGCGACAACGCCGAGAAGCTGGCGTTGTTCCAGCGCATCGAAGCGATGCCGACAACGCCCCGCAACTGGCGCGAGTTGTCGAGCCGTCTGCCTGCGGGACCGACCATCGACCTTTCGCTGCGCAAAGGCTCGACGCGTATGCGCTTCTTTACGACGGTGACGACGTTCGGCACAGCGCAGGATGTAACCCTGCAGGAGCTGAAGATCGAATCGTACTTTCCATCCGACGAGTCGACACGACAACTGTGCGAGTCGTGGGGTCGCGGCGGATGCTGACTATCGATCAGCCGCTGGCATAGTCGAGGACCTTGCGGCGGAGGTTCTCAGGCGAGCGCAACAGCCGCTCTTTTTCGCTTTTGCTCAAACGTTTTACGCTGTTCTCGGCGCGCGACGCTGCGCCTCGATCTCCAACAACGACGGAAAACTCGAGCGTTAGTGGCGCGCGACCACGCAGGTACCGTGCACCGCGAGTGCCCCGTTGGTGTTCGCGAAGCCTGCGTGAGACGTCCGTGGTAATGCCCGTGTAGAGACTCTCATCGGCGCAACGCACAACGTACAGACTCCAGACAGATGTATCGATCGGCATTCGGTCAACCCTGGCGAGCATGCAGCTCGGCGAGCTCCTGGTCTTTGGCCGACCAAAGTTCGCTCAGCCAACGATGGAAGTCCCGGCGAAACTCTCGATCGTTTACGTAGTCGCCCTTTACGATCCAGTCGTCGATCGGCCGTCGACAAATTTGAATATCGACCGCGCTGAAGCGACCGCACATTGCATCCCAGAACGTCGGCACGCCGTCAGGATAGTGCATCGTGATGTCCAGAATCGCGTCAAACATCTCGCCCATGGCGGAAACGGTGACCGCAATGCCACCAGACCTCGGTGGCAGCAGATGCCGATACGGCGAATCTCTACGATCGCGCTTCTCCTCGCTGAAGCGCGTACCCTCGACAAAGTTGATGACGCTCGTCGGGGTAGAGTGGAACCGTGCGCAAGCCTTGCGTGTCATCTCGAGATCCTGGCCTTTTTTCTCGGGATGTCGCGCCAGGTAGTCCTTCGAGTAACGGCGCATGAACGGCATGTCCAGTGCCCAGAAGGCGAGACCGAGCAATGGAAACCAGAAGAGTTGCTGTTTGACGAAAAACTTCAGGAAGGGGATCCGCCGGTTTAGCACGGTTTGCAGGGCGATGATGTCAACCCAGGTCTGATGATTTACGAGTAGCAAGTACCAGTTATCCCGCCGTAGCTCGTCGAGGCCCGTCACATTGAACCGGGTCCGATTGACCATCGAAAAGATCACTGCATTCGTACTGATCCAGTTCTCGCCCATCGCCATGATCCACCGCGTCATCAAGGTACGAAACCCGGCAACCGGTATGAAGAGCTTGAAAATCGTAAAGGTCAGCAGCGGCGTAATCCAAACCACGGTATTGACGGTACACAGACCGAAGACAAACACGCCCAGAACGTTGCGGAGCAGTGATATCACCGGACGTTATCGCAAATCGCGCAGCGCAGAGAGATCGGGCGGATGGGTGCGCGTGCGGGCGAGCTCAACGTCATAGATCGCCTGCCCGAGATCGCGCAGGAACGGAAAGCCGGTTTCGTCGTACTCGTAGACATTGTCGTTGAACGTCTGATTGGCATTGGTGTAAACGGTGGCGGCCAAGAGAAATTCGATGCGATGCTCGAAGTCCACGACGTAGGCGGCGTCGGTCAGAAAACCGTAGGCATCCCCGACCTTGTTAAAGATGCGAATCGAGTCAGGTACTGATTCGGCGGAACCGCCGTACATCAAGAACTTGACGTAGCCATCAGGGTAGAACGACCCATCCGCGTACGCATCGATGCCGCTCTCGGCAGGGTACTCAGACATGTATCGACGCAGGAATCGATAGTCGTCCTCGGTCAGATCGAATCGTGCTTCAGGCTCCACGAACTCGGGAAACATGATCGCCTTGACCGTATCGTGGATTGCCTGCAGTGGATACGCGTTCTTTTCCGCAAAGTCCTTGGGGCCCTCGCGCCTCTCCCCGTCGACAATTTCGGCGACACCCAGCAGCTCGGGACGAGTACCGACTCGATCTTCCGTCGCCACCACACCGGGCTGCTGGTAAACGACCTGGTCGGCCCGCATGAATCGGACCGGGTTAGTGTGGCGATTCTGTTCGGGGCTCAGTGCAACTTCGAGGCGATGAATAATCCGCGTGCCCGCGTAGCCCTTGGCAGCCATCGCCTCGTTCAACGGATCCTGGCCCAGGAATTCATAGAGTCGGTTGAAGGCGTCGTTGTCACTGACCACAAGAATCTTGCGGACGTACTGGGCGACGGTCGGCAGGCCAATGGGTGACGTTTCATCGAGTATCGCCTCCGTATGAAAGTCTGCACTGCGCCCGGTGAGCATCACCGTGTCACGATCCAGGCCGGCGATGCCAAGCTGGTTCAGTTTCTCCAGCGCGAGTGCCGCGGTCGGCAGTTTTACGGTGCTCGCTGGATAGAAGTACTCATCCGGATCGAGCCGATACTCAAACGACCGAAATGCAGGGCGGTTGTTTTCGTCGCGATCAATCTGGGTGTATATGATTTGTACGCGATAGCTTTCCGGGTCGCTCATGACGACGCCGAACCGCTCGGGCTGCGACTCGAGGAGTTTCTCCAACGACCCGTTCCATCCCGACTCGCCGCCGCAGGCGTTTATGCACAGCGCGAACAGGCAAAGGAGCAATCTGTTCATGGCCGCAAGTATGTCACAGCGCTATCCTGTCAGTGACTGGAATCGAACAACAAGTCGGGGCGAGCCGAGAATGCCGGTATCACGATTGCAAGACATCACGCCGATTGGCGTCGAACAAATGGGCGACCTGGCCGACAGCCTGGCCGACCCGGATGTACTGAGACTGGAAAACCTCGACACCAATATCGCACCGCCGCCGCGGGCGATTGAGTTTACGCGTGCCGCGGTGCTCGATGACGATGCGAACAGCTACCTGCCCTTCCTCGGCCTGAACGGTCTGCGAGAAGCCGCCACGGCGCACGTCTCGCAGCAAAGTGGACAGGCTTACGACTGGAAAACCGAGAGCGTCATCTCCGCAGGCGGTCTCTCGGGGATCCTGAACGTATTGCTCGCGACGGTGGAGCCCGGCGACGAGGTTCTTCTTACTGACCCAACCTACGTAGGCCTGATCAATCGTGTCCGGCTGGCGGGCGGCGTGCCGAGATTCGTGCCTCTGCGTCCCGACAAGTCGGGCTGGCGTCTGGACACAGATGCGCTGCGCTCAATCGACCCGAAGGCTGTGTCGGTGGCTCTTCTAATGAGCCCATCCATGCCCACCGGAGCGGTTTTCGACGACACGGAGTGGCAGGCGCTCATCGAGTTTTGCCGTCGTGCCGACTGCCTGATTCTGAACGACGCCGCAATGGAGCGAATCCTGTTTGACGGCAGAACCGTTATTCATCCGGCACGCTTTGACGGCATGCGTGATCGCGTTGTCACGGTCGGGGCGGCCTCGAAGGAATATCGGATGATAGGCTGGCGCGTCGGCTGGGCCGTTGGGCCATCGGCAGTGATGGCGGACGTCGCCCGGGTGAGCATTTCCAATGTCGTCTGTCAGACCGGCATCGCGATGGGCGCCGTCGAGATCGCGCTTCGGGAGGACGACGCGGGCGTCGCCGCCAGCGCGTTGGAACTCGAGCGTCGACGCGACTTGCTCCTCGAGGAGCTCGACGACTACATCGTCATACCTCCACACGGCGGCTGGTCGCTGCTGGTGGATGTCTCCGGCCTGGGGCTCGATGGTCCGGAAGCCTCGCGACGCCTGCTGGCACTCGGGAAGATCGCCGCGACACCGATGACCAACTGGGGCACGGCGCACTGCAACAACTACGTGCGACTGGTGTTTTCCAATGAGAGCGTGGATCGTCTCGCGGGGATCGGAGCGCGCTTCGATCGGGCGCTGCGCTGAACCGGCCCATCACAGGAGAACCACGACGATGGTCGAGCAAGAACGCTTACGCATTGCAGATGCCCTGAACGCCGTCCGGCACTCGGACGATGGGCTGTACGGTATCCTGCTGGAACACGGCACGCTGGAACTCGGCTACTACCGCCCTGCAGGGAACGACTTGCAGCAACCTCACGATCGGGACGAGCTCTACATTGTCATCAGCGGCACCGGGGTATTCGAATGCGACGGCGATCGTCGACCGTTCGAAGCAGGAGAGGCGCTGTTCGTACCAGCCGGTATCGACCATCGCTTCGCCGAGTTCAGCGACGACTTCGGCGCCTGGGTTGTCTTCTATGGTCCGATCGGTGGCGAAGTTCCCGACCCATCCAATTGACATAAGCACAGCGCGACTTGCGCACGCTGCCGATCGCAGTTAAGACTGACGGTTAACAGGAGCAATCTCGGCACAGGGACAGCGACATTGGCAAAGATCATCGGGGTGGGCAGCATCTTTATTCGGTCGCCGGATCCCGACGGGTTGTATGCCTGGTATTCCCGCTGCCTCAGCCAGGCTGATGAGGGCTCTGACACAACCGGGCTGACGACCGATGATTCCAGCAGCGCCCTGTTGTGCAGCATCGTCGACGGGGACCCGCACAGTTTCGACTACGGGCGCCGCGACTTCACCTTCAACCTGATCGTGAACGACGTGGACGCGGTGTTGCAGGAAATCGCCGACGCGGGTGGCACGATTGTCGGCGAAGCAGAAACGGGTGACAGAGGGCGCTTTGGCTGGTTTATCGATCCGGATGGCAATCGCGTCGAGCTCTGGTCGCCTAAACTGAATTAGCCCTTAGACGCTGGTCCATACCGACTCTGTTACCTCGCCCAGCCCGGCCGCCTTGAACTTCGGGGATCCGGTATCGATGTCATTGCGTGACTGAACGCAGGTGAGATCGGACCAGTGATCGAGCAGTTCCTCATCACTGATTGACCAGGGCGGACCAGCGACAACGGTCTGATCGTAAGTCAGCGTAATGACCAGGCGAAACGCATCATCACTGAGCAGGGCGTTGGTCTTCGCGATGTACCTCCCGCGATCCTCGGGCGCGACGGCGACCAGCGCGCCGCGATCGAACAACGACTCAAAGGGCGAATCCTCGAATTCAAAATAGTCGCCGCAGCAGATTCGAATCGGCGCTGAACGGGCTCCGTACACCTGCATGCGATCGCCGGACGCGACGTCATACTCCAGGTCGTTCTCGTCAAAAAACGAACGAGCAGCGATGTCCGAGATCTCGACGCCCGTGACCTGCAACCCTTGGGCAGCAAGCCACAGAAGGTCTACGGACTTGCCACAGAACGGCACCAGCACCCGACTGCCACGAACCAGCCGCGGCCAGTGGCGTCGGAGTAACGCGCTGCCGTCAGCCTCATGCCAGCCAATGCGGCCCTCGCGCCAGCGGTTGATCCAGGTGTCGAGCATCCAGCGTCTCCGAAAACGGTCGGGGAAAAGGTGAGCGATCCTAGCAGACAGCCTGTGACTACCGCGACCGGCGCAGGCTGGCGCGGTTTACCCGTCTTATAGGCGCCGGTAAGATGCGGCGCTTTCCGCCGACCGGCCTGGCCGCGGCGACACGACGGACCTGATGATGGCTGAAGCAACCCTGATAGACGGCAAGGCAATGGCTGCGGAGCTTTCCGACGCCATCAGAGCGGAGGCGGAAGCACTGACTGCCCGTGGCTATCAACCCGGACTTGCGGTTGTCATCGTCGGCGAGGATCCGGCGAGCCAGGTGTACGTTCGGAACAAGCAGCGAACAGCAGAAGCGTGTGGATTCCTGTCGGTCAAACACACCCTGCCCGACTCCGTCAGCGAAGACGAATTGCTCGAACTGATCGAGACGTTGAACGCAGACGAGAAAATCCACGGGATCCTGGTCCAACTGCCGCTGCCGGCGCACCTGGACGAAGGGCGAATAACGCAGTCGATCCTGCCGAATAAAGACGTAGACGGCTTTCACTTCGTCAACATCGGCAAGCTCACCGCCGGCCAGACCGACGATGCCTTCGTACCGTGCACGCCGGCGGGCTGTATGCTGATGGTCGAGCGCGAGCTCGGTAGCGACCTGTCCGGCAAGCATGCAGTCGTCATAGGCCGCTCCAACATCGTTGGCAAACCGATGGCGAGCCTCTTGCTGCAGGCGAACGCGACCGTAACAATCTGCCACAGCCGTACCGACGACCTGCCGGCCGTCGCGAGGAACGCGGACATCCTGGTTGCCGCAGTCGGGCGACCACAGATGGTCCGTAAAGAGTGGATCAAGCCGGGCGCCGTGGTCATCGATGTCGGAATCAATCGGATCGACGTAGAGGGCGAGGACCGCACCAGGCTCGTCGGTGACGTCGACTTCGACGATGCCATGCAGGTGGCGTCTGCCGTCACGCCGGTCCCGGGTGGGGTTGGACCCATGACGATCGCCATGTTGATGTCGAACACCCTGCGCTCCGCACGTTTCGCCGCAGGCTAGAGTCCACGCGAACCGGTCCCGACGCGGGTACACTGGCGCAGGGCCACTGACGATACCCGGCAATGATTGAACTCGGCGAAAACTTCCGGTCGATCTGGCTGAAGGACGACGACCCTTCGGTGGTTCAGATCATCGATCAGCGATGCCTGCCACATCGCCTCGTCATCACCGATCTGCGCACGGTTGAGGACGGCATTGCGGCGATACGGGACATGCTGGTTCGCGGCGCGCCGCTCATCGGCGGCACCGCGGCCTGGAGCCTCTATCTTACTGCGCTCGGCGGCGACGAATCCGACGTTCGCCCGTCGCTGCTGGCCGCGGTGGACAAGGTCAAGGCAGCACGCCCGACCGCGGTCAATCTCGCCTGGGCCGTCGACCGGGTCATGTCGCGAGTCGAGTCAGTCCCGGACGCTGATCTCATCGAAGCGCTGCGCGCGGAAGCGCAGCTGATATGTGATGAAGACGTCGAGATCTCCAGGGGTATCGGGCGGCACGGACTGTCACTGCTCGAAGAGATCGCAAAACGTAAGCCGGGCGAACCCATCAACATATTGACGCACTGCAATGCCGGTGCCCTGGCGACCATCAACTGGGGCACCGCAACGGCCCCGATGTACATGGCGCATGCCGCTGGCCTGCCGATCCACGTCTGGGTCGATGAAACCCGTCCACGCAGCCAGGGATCGCAGCTAACGGCATGGGAACTCGGCCGGGCCGGGATCCCCCATACGCTGATCGTGGACAATGCCGGTGGTCACCTGATGCAGCACGGCCTGGTCGACATTTGTATCGTCGGCACCGACCGCACCACGCGGACCGGCGACGTGGCCAACAAGATCGGCACCTATCTCAAGGCACTGGCCGCAAACGACAACGACGTGCCCTTCTATGTCGCGCTCCCGTCGACGACGATCGACTGGCAGATTCAGGATGGCGTCGCGGACATCCCGATCGAGGAACGCGACCCGGCCGAGGTGTCACACATACCGGGTGAACTCGACGGCGAAGTCGTGACGGTCAACACTGTGCCCGAGGGTACGTCGATCAGTAACTATGCCTTCGACGTTACGCCCGCCCGGCTGGTAACCGGTCTGATCACGGAAGCGGGCGTTTGCGAAGCCAGCGAGGAAGGCCTGGCGGGCCTGTTCCCCGAGCAGGCATCGCAGGGATGATCGACGAAGGCTACACAAAATATTCCGTAGACTGGACCCGAACACCACTATCGCCGGACCCTGTATTCGACGAACTCGACAACGCACGACGTCGGCTGCTCGCCGCAGGACTGATCGGGCATGACGACGTACACGACGTCGGCTTTGGCAACATCAGCGTACGAACGGCGGACCAGTTCATCATCAGCGGAACACAGACCGGGCACCTGGCGAGCACCACGCATGAACACTACGCTCGTGTTACCTCGGCGAACGTCGAGCAAAACCGTGTGTCCTGCACAGGCGCGGTCCAGGCATCGTCAGAATCGATGACCCACGCGGCGATCTACGCCGCGGCGCCTGCGGTGGGCGCCATCGTTCACGTTCACGATCAGCGGCTCTGGGAGACCTCCCTTGATCGACTGCCGGCAACGGGACCGGAGATTGCCTACGGCACTCCGGCTATGGCGCACGAACTCGAGCGACTGCTCGACGAGACACCGTTTCTCAATGACGGCCTCGCGGTCATGGCGGGTCATGATGGCGGGTTGATTGCTATCGGTCGCAATCTCGGCGAGGCGACCGATCGCATGCTCGATTACCAGAACACAAACTCGGTCTAGCGACAGGGCTGCAGGGCGTCAGGTCTGAGGGTTCGTAGCACGCTCGACCACGAGGGGCTCGAGGCGAAACCTGTACGTACGGCAGGTTTGCGATACCGACATCACTTCGTGTGGTCGTACCGGTTCGAAGCTGGACGCCTTGATCGCTCGCAGGGCCGGACGACGAAAAATCCGATGCGTGTAATTCTTCATTTTGACGGCGCGAATCTTGCCGCGCATGTCGATCTTGAAGCACACCGTCGCATCGCCCTCGATTCGATCACGTCGAGCGATACGCGGGTAAATTGGAAACGCGGTCTTCGCGGGCGTTCGATCGGTCGAAGAGTCCGTGAAGTGCAGGCGCTTTTGCGGCAGATCCTGAGCGAACGCGACGGACGAGGCCGTCAGGAGAACCAGAAGCACACCCGGACGCCGAAGACGTCTGGCGATCATGCGGCAATCAGCGTGGTGCATCCTCGCCACCCTGCTCGCCGCCCTGACGATCGTCCACGGCCACTTCCGGCGCGACCGGATGGACAGCATCCATGTACATCGCACGCGCAACCTTCAGAGTGTGCGCGCCAGGCCGAAGTGCCTCACCCTTGGCAAGGTCCTTCTCAGCCTTCGCGTACTGGCCCATCTTGATGTAAATAACGGCGCGGTTGTTGTACGCCCGCCAGTTGTCGTCGTTGCGTGCCAACAGCAGGTCGCAATAGCCTAGTGCCGCCTGATACTGGGCAAGCAGGATGTAGCCGGCGCAGAGATTCGACAGCGCTGCTTCGTGCTGTCGCTCGCCAATGGCCACTTCCAACCCCGCCAGGGTCTTTCTGACGCCGAGCTCGGCGTTGCCCGCGAGCAGTGCCTGCGCACCGTCGTGCAGATCCGGATTAGCGGGTCCGATGACCGTCTTCGGCGCGGTATCACTTTCGAACGGTCGATTGCTTTGCGCGTCAGCCAGTGCTGGCAGCAAGACGATGCCCAGAACTGCGACGGCAAGGCGCGTGCTTGATTGTGTCTTCATAGTCTTATGCTAGAACAAGTCGTGGCGGCATTCCGGCGGGCTGGTTCACCAAAAACCACATTGAACGACTCGCTCCCCCGAACCGCCCGCTGTTACGTTTCAGTATGACCCGCCACCACGCAGAAAATTCCCCCGGAATTCCCCGCTTCTGTCATGGAAAATCCTTATGCCTGGGGGAGTATACGCCGCGCGGACGGGCGTGGTGCGGACTATCGCTACCGGGGTGCCGGCAGCGGCCGCGGCGCCCGGGAGTCGGGCAGGCCACAGCCTGGCCTACTGATCGATGACGACCTGGCCGAGGACTCCCTCGTAATCGACTCCGCCTGAGCCGTCGTCCTCGACGATGAAGTCCTGAAGAACGTCGGACACGTCAATGCTGCCGGAGCCGTCGTCAACGAAAACGCTGCCGGCGACTCGTTCAATCGTCATCGAACCGGATCCGTCCGTAATGCGCACGTTCCCAGCCGCGCCGGCCACGAGAATACCGCCTGAGCCATCATCGATCTCGACATCGCCACCGTTGTCGAGAATCCGAATCCCGCCCGACCCGTCATCGACGATCAGCGATCCGCCAACATCCGCGATCTCAATACTGCCGGATCCGTCATCAACCACCAGACTGAGCGCCTGCGGCAGGGTAACGTCGAGCGCCACAGAGCCTTGCTTGCCCCAGCTGAGCAACCCGGAGTCGAAGTAGCTCTGCAACCGTGCCGTATCGCTATCGCGATCGAGCGTCAGGACCATGGACTTTTGCATGTACTCCCGCGCCTTGTCCTCGTCGCCTTTCGGAATGGTAATCGTCGCTGCGACCACGATCTCGGTGACCGCCGGGTCACCCTGCACCGTCAATTTGCCGGCGCCCGCGTCAATCTCGAGCGTTGACAAACCTTTCGCATCGAGACGCAGATCGCGTGTTTCGACGTACTCGTTCCAGGCGCCATGGGCGAGCGTGCTCGCAAACATGACAAGAAGTGCAATTCCGCGCATGACCCGTGATCTCCCGCGACAATAGGTTGCGTCATCGTTAATGGGTAGATGCCGCCCGGCCGCTTTCGGTTGCAATGTCCTCATTCTGGCGCGGCCAGATGCAGCAACTCATCGAGTTTTTGTCGGGATAGCCAGACGCCGCGAAGCATCGTCCCATGGACGCGCCGACTGTTTCCGATGTCGTCCAGCGGGTTCTCGTCGAGCATAACGAGGTCGGCGATCTTGCCAACTTCAAGTGTCCCGCGGTCTGTCAGCTCATCGAAAAATCGCGCCGGATTCACGGTCCCGGAACGCAATGCCTCATAGGGGCTTAGCCCGGCGGCCACGAGAAATCCGAGCTCTCTGTGCAGGGCGAATCCAGGAATATTGAAACGCTGCGGCGAGTCGGATCCGAGCAGCATCAGGTCCGGACCGGCACGGTGCAGCGCGAGAATCAGAGCGCGGCGAAGCTCAATCGCCCGATCCGCTACCGCTCTGTCGAATTGGGGATCAGCGTGCAGGTTCCGCTTGATCTGGGTCCATGCCGCGAGATCCGCCGGGTCCGCGAACCGCATTTCAGGCAGCTCGGCCATGCCCTCGGGCGGCACGTGATTCGCCGTATGCTCGAACAACGACTCCGTCGCGACGGTACCGGTGCCCGCCGCCACCGTCGCCTGGGCGATCGCTTCGATCCGCGATGCGTCGGCAACTCCGGCAAGGCGCAGGCCGAAAAAGCCACCGATGCCGCCAGTGGGATCGTCGTGGACGGGGATCAGAGACTCCATGTAGCCATCGAGGTGATCGATCGTCGCGATTCCGGCGGCAAGTGCCGCAGGCACCCCAACGTCCGCAGGCACGTGCCCGGCAAACCGGATCCCGAGCTCGCTGGCCGTATCGGCCATCGCTGAGAATTCTGCGCGAGTAAGGCCCGGATGAATCTTCAGGAAGTCGTACCCGGCGGCGTGCTGCTCGCGCACCATGGCCTCGGCCTGTGCCGGGCTGGATACGCTGTTGCCGTTGAAGGATGGGCCCGACGTAATCAGCCTGGGACCGAGCACGCGCCCCGCGGCGAGGTCGGCACGCAAGGTCAGATGCGACGGCCGGCCAAGCATGCCGCGTACTGTCGTCACGCCGTTGGCGAGAAACAGGCCAAGCAGGCGATCGAGGTCAGCCGGGCGGGTGCTGGTCACGTGCCCGTGCATTTCGGTCAGTCCGGGCATCAGGAACCGGTCAGTACCATCGACCAACACGGCCTCATCGGGCACAACGGTGCTTTCGACGGGCCCGATCGTTGCAATCCGATCGTCTACGACGACGACGGTGCGTGCGGGCACGACGGTGTCGTCGGTCATCGGCAACACGTTGACGTTGATGAAGGCCGTGGTATCCGCGTTGGCGACCGATACCGGCAAAAGCGCGACCAGTACGAACAGGTATCGCACCCGGCGACTGTTCACAGCAGGTCTTTCAACGTGGCCCGGGAGATATTGCCACCGCAGATGATCACCACGACGTTCTTGCCGGCGAAATCATCGCGCGCTTTCAGCAAGCCGGCGAGCGCCACGCCGGCGGCACCTTCGAGCAACTGATGCTGGGCGTCGACGAACTCCCGCATTGCGTGTGCGATTTCGTCTTCGTCAACAACGACGTAGCGATCGACGACCTTGCGGCATTGCTCGAACGTCACCGCGCCCGCTTCGATACCACCGGCGGTGCCGTCAGACAGTGTTGCTTCGCTGGGCATGTCGATGATCCGGCCGGCGCGGACGGATTCCGTCATGACCGGGGACGCAGCAGGTTGGCATGAGACGATTTCGACGGCAGGGTTCACCGCCTTCAAGAACGTCCCCACCCCGGAAACAAGCCCGCCACCACCGACGGCAACAAATACTGCATCCACCTCCGGCAGCTGCTTCGCTATTTCGAAGCCGCAGGTTCCCTGACCCGCGATGACCGACCAGTCGTTGTAAGGTGACAGGAAAGTCAGGTCATTGTCCCGAGCGTAATCACGCGCGAAGTTTTCGGTGTCCAGGCCGTCGGTGCCATGAAACCTTATCTCCGCGCCGGCACGACGAATGGCATCCACCTTGGCAGTCGACGTGTGTTCGGGAACGAAAACGACGCCTCGCGCGCCGAGGCGGGCCATTGCCCAGGCGACCGCGGCACCGTGATTGCCGCTGGACGCAGTGACGCACCCGCGTGCCCGCTGGGCATCATCGAGTGACAGAAGCTTGTTCACAGCGCCACGGAGCTTGAACGACCCGGTGAGCTGCTGATTTTCGAGCTTCAGCCACACGTTCGCGCCACATGCCTCGCTGAAATACGGTGAGTGTTCGAGCGGCGTTTCCCGCACATAGTCGGCGATTCGATTCGCCGCAAGGGCGACGTCGGCGGAGAGTCGCCTTGGGTCGTACGGAGCGACGTCTGAATCAGATTGGGTCATCGACGTAACCGGTCGAGTCGGCGCTCCGCGACCGAGAAAATCGGCTCGAGGGTCGGATCCGAATCGCAAACACATGACAAAATCGAGCTTAGCCACGCACGGGCCCGGCAACAAGCGCAAAAGGTTCTGAGCTTCGGTGCACGCACACGCCCGATCGTTGCTCGAAGCGAGCAATACGACGAAAAAATGAGACCTGGTTCACAGGTCAGATTGACTCGATTTTGGGCCGGTGCAACCATGCTGCCTCGGTTGAAAATGGCACACCCGTCGCGAGGCGGGGCCGCAAAGCCACCGGTCCAGAGGTCGCGCTCGGGACAGCGGGGTTACCAGCCTGACCCGGTCGGAGTGCCGGGTCGATGCAGCCTATCGCTCGATTCGAGCGATACGTTGCGGCCGCGCCTGATTCAGCCGTTCCACAGGGATCGAAGCACCAGGGGAACAGGGATGTCAGTGACGGCCGCCAGCTTGCGCAAATCCACGCGCACTCGAGCAAGCAACAAAACACCGCAGCAGGTCGTCAGACCCTCAACCCTCAAGGAACTCCAGCAAATACTCGGGCCGGAATCGCCCTACCGCATGCCGTTCAGGCCACGCGGAGCAGGAAGCTCTGCCACTGACAGCAATTCGTGTTCGACCGGCACCGTCATTGATATGACGGGGCTGGACGACATCATTGATATCGACACGTACAACCATCGGGTTACCGTTCAGGCCGGCGTCCGCATCAGCCAATTAGTCGATGCGCTTGCCGTACACGGTATGGAGCTCGAGGGCAGCCACGACCTGATGCACCGAACGATTGGCGGCGCCGTTGCCGGAGGTTGCATAGGCCCTGCGATGGGCACGGACGGCGCGTTGTTTTCTTCCCAGGTGCTCGGTCTCAAGGTCGTGACACCGGAAGGCGAACTGCTTGTTGCAGATATTGGCCAGCAGAAGATCCTGAACATGCTGCGCCTCAGTTACGGCATGCTCGGTGCAATCTTCGAGGTAACCCTTAGAGCGCGACCGATCATGGGATTCAGCGCCACACACAGACGATGCTCGACGACTCAGTTCGCGAACGCCATTGAGAAGCTGGTACGAACCGATATCGGGCTGAAGTTCTTCATGCTGCCGTTTCGCGACACGATCTATCTGGACCTGCGCCGCTTCGATGCTCATGCGAAATCCGCTGCGACACTGCCCTGGAAAATCAAGGACTGGGGCGAAAGCACGGTGCTGCCGCAGGTCTTTAAGTCATTGAACATGATTATCCCGGTGTCCGGCGTCCGCTACCGTCTGATCGACAAAGTCAGCACCCTGACCCAGGAACTCGTGAGCAACCGTCTTGTATCTGCGGGCAGCAGCTCAACCGCACAGTCGGGCAAGTCCGGTGACAGCAATCTCCGCTACTCGACATGGCTGTTCCCGGCCACCGATTTTACGGTCGTCGTTGAGGCCTATAAGGAGTTCTGCGAACGCATCCAGAAGGAGACCGGTTTTCGTTGCGACATGCCGACGGTTGGATATTTGTTGTCGCAGGATAACTCGGCAATCCTGTCGCCGTGTTTCGACGAGCCGATGGTCGCGCTGCGCGCGGTGTCGACCCAGAGCAAGGGTTGGGACAACTTCGCCATCGACTTTGGCGACTTCGCGCGCCACTGGGGCGGAACGCCGTTCTTCAACCAGTCACTGGAACTCAATCCGGGCTACGCGAAGGCGGCCTTCGGCAAGCGACTCGACTATTTCCGCAAGGTCCGTCGCCAGGTGGATCCGGACAACCGTTTGCTCAACCCGTACCTGTCGCAGTATTTCCTCTAGCGACCGCGCCACCAGGACAGTTTACGCAAACGATTGCAAGGCCATGTTTTACATGGCCTTTTGCTTTCCAGCGTCATAACGAATTCGTCCTTTACTTTATATATCGGCCTGATAGTATGCATCGCCCCGATATATGATCGGCGTTCCGCCGGCGGATACCCCTAATGGATGTCAAAACGGTTTGCCTGGGCCTGCTCACGCATGGGCCTGCCAGCGGCTACGACCTGAAAAAATTCTTCGAATCGACGTTCGGCCACTTTTTCGCGGCAGGCTTCGGTTCGATTTATCCGGCGCTCAATACGCTGGCAGAGCAAGGCCTGGTCCTGTGCGAGGAGATTCCTCAGGAAGGAAGGCCCGATCGCAAGGTCTACAGCATCACGCCGGAAGGCGAGAACGAGTTGATGCACGCGCTCGACAATGCCAAGCCGACGCACAAGCTGCGCTCGGAATTCCTTGCGACGCTGTTCTTTGCACATTTGATGTCGGACGAACAGACGAATGCGGTCCTCGATAACCGGCTTGAGGAAATCGACGCCTTCATCGAGCTCATGGCCGGAGTGAATAAAGATGCAGCCTCGTGCTGGCCGGCCGGCGCGCGATTCGTGGCCGGTTTCGGACTGGCGACGGCGAAAGCGGCCAAAGATTACATTGAATCTCATCGACACCTGCTCGCCGATGAGGAAGACCAGACGTTGAAGTCCGCGCACGGATAACGCGGTATCAGTACACAGGTAAACAGACATGAATCTCGAAAGTTTGAGTCAGCACCGATCCTGGATTGTCTCCGGCGGTATCGTTATCGCAATCGTGCTGTGGCTCGCGACCGGGTCGGCCGAGAAACCGGCCAGCACTGCGACGGAGTCGTCACCGACAGTGGCACCGGATAACGGCGAGCGCTTCGCGGTGCGAATCCGCAATCAGGTAGCGGAAGAAGTCGTCCGCACAATCTCCGTGAATGGCAGTACGGCGCCTGCACGTATCGTCGAAATCAATGCCGAGACCGACGGCAGGGTCGTCGATACCGGCATCGAGCGCGGCGAGCGTGTGAGCGAAGGCGGCATCATCGTGCGCCTCGACGAGCGCGATCGCGAGGCTCGGCTTGCGCAGGCAAAAGCCACGGTCAAGCAGCGTGAGGTCGAGTTCGCAGCACGGGAACGGCTGAAGTCGGAGAGCTACGTATCGGAGGCTCAACTGCAGGAAGCGGCCGCGTTGCTCGAAGCCGCGAAAGCGGAGCTTCGTCGAGCAGAGCTCGACATCGACTACATGTACGTTCGGGCACCGTTTGACGGTGCGCTGCAGGAACGACATGTCGAAGTCGGCGACTTCGTCAAACAGGGTGACCCGATTGCAACTTACGTCGACGATCGGGCGATCATCGTGACCGCCTCCGTGTCCGAATTCGACGCCAAGTTTGTCGAGCGCGGTGAGGAGGCCGAAGCCAGGCTCGCGACCGGCGAACTGGTGGAAGGCATCATTCGCTACGTTGCACCGGTCGCGGACACGGCCACGCGCACATTCACCGTGGAACTGGTCGTCGACAACTCGGACGGCGCTCTGCGTGCCGGCATGACGGCTGAGCTATTGATCCCCGGCGAACGCATATTCGCACACAAGATTTCACCGTCGCTGCTGACCCTGGACGACCAGGGCAATGTCGGCGTGAAGATCATCAACGACGAGGGCGTCGTCGAGTTCTATGAGGCCGACATTGCACTGGCCACCAATGAAGGCGTCTACGTTGCCGGCCTGCCGGCCGCCGCGAACATCATCACCGTCGGTCAGGGCTTCGTCAGCGAAGGCAGTTACGCGAGAGGCGTCCCGGAAAGCGAGGTTGACCGTGCCGTCGCGATCAAGTCCGAAGAGCGGAGCGAACGATGAAAGTCATCGACTCGGCGATCGCCCGGTCGCGAACGGTGATGATGTCGCTGGGAGTGATCCTGGTCGCGGGCATCCTCACCTACGTTGGCGCGCCGAAGGAAGCTGAACCGGACATCGAGATTCCGATCATCTATATCAGCATGACCCACGACGGCATCTCACCCGAAGATGCCGAGCGACTGCTGGTCCGCCCTGTCGAGCAGGAAGTCCGCAGCATTGAAGGCATCGACGAGATGACCGCCAGCGCCTACGAGGGCGGCGCCAACGTGCAGCTGGAATTCGATGCCGGCACGGACACCGAGGCGGCGTTGCAGGACGTGCGAGCCAAGGTCGACATTGCCAAGGCGAAGCTCCCGGCCGAAACCGAGGAACCCACGGTCTCCGAGGTCAAGTTCTCGCGTTTCGACCCGATGCTCGTGCTGAACCTGGCGGGTGCGGTGCCCGAGCGCACGCTGGCGCGAATCGCGCGCGACCTCAAGGAAAAGATCGAAGCTATCAACGGCGTCCTGGAAGTGAACCTCGTCGGTGTTCGTGAAGAACTGATGGAGGTCATCGTCGATCCGCGCGCCATGGAAAGCTACGGACTCGACCAGGTCCAGATTCTGAGCCTCGTCGATCGAAACAATCGACTGGTTGCGGCGGGTGCCCTGCAAACCAGTGAAGGACGCTTCCCTGTCAAGGTACCCGGCGTATTCGAGACTGCCGAGGACATTCTGGGCATGCCGATCAAGACCTCGGGCGACCGGGTCGTGCATTTTCGCGATGTGGCAGAGGTACGTCGCACCTACAAGGACGCGGAATCCTACGCCCGCCTCAACGGCCAGCGGGCGCTGGCCATCGAGGTCGTGCAGCGAAACGGCGCCAACGTGATCGGCACGATCGATGAGGTCAAGGCGCTGCTCGCCGAGGAACAGCGTTACTGGCCCGAGAACATCGAAGTTGTCGCGTCCCGCGACAAATCGAACGATGTGAATACGATGCTAACGGATTTGCAGAACAGCGTCATCGCTGCCGTCCTGCTCGTGTTCATTGTGATCATCGGCATCCTGGGCTTCCGTTCCGCAGCACTCGTTGGCATCGCGGTTCCGGGAAGCTTCCTGCTTGGCATACTTGCGCTGGTCGCAACCGGCGTCAGCATCAACATGATGGTGTTGTATGGCCTGATCATGGCCGTCGGCCTGCTCGTCGACGGCGCGATTGTCGTGACCGAACTTGCCGATCGGCGCATGGCCGAGGGCGACTCGAGACGGAAAGCCTATTCCGCTGCAGCACGTCGCATGGCCTGGCCGATCATCGCGTCTACCTGCACGACACTTGCTGCGTTCGTACCGCTCGCATTCTGGCCTGGCATTCCCGGCGAGTTCATGAAGTTCTTGCCAATCACCCTGATCGCCGTGCTCTCGGCGTCATTGTTGATGGCGCTGGTATTCGTACCGACCTTGGGCTCCATTTTCGGCAAGACCGGCGCGCTCAGCGAGCAGACGATTCACAACCTGACGGCGGCCGAACGAGGCGACCTGAGCACGGTTACCGGCATCACCGGCAGCTATGTGCGGTTTCTGCGGACGGCACTCAAACGTCCGATGATGAACGTACTCGCGGTTACGGCGATTCTGATCGTCATCTATACAGCGTTCGGCACCTTCGGGCGCGGCGTCGAGATGTTCCCGGATGTCGAACCGGAGTTTGCCAGCGTTGACATTCGCGCCCGCGGCGACCTGTCGACCGACGAGAAGGATTTGCTCGTTCGACAGGTTGAGGCCTTCATTCTGGGCAGCGATGAAATGGAGAGCGTCTACGCAAAGACAGGCGCATCCGGACAGGGTGCCGCGGAGGATCAGATTGGCTCCATCTCGCTGAACTTCGTCGACTGGGATGAGCGTCGCCCCTCCAGCGAGATCCTGCAGGAGATTCGTGACTCGGTATCCGGTCTGGCGGGTATTAACGTCGAAGCTCGCAAACCACAGAACGGACCTCAGCAGGGCAAGCCGATTTCGATCGAACTGTCGTCCCGTTTCCCCGCGCTACTCGAGGAAACAGTCGCCACGGTACGCAATGCGCTGGCGAGCATCGACGGCGTAATCAACGTCGAGGATACGCGACCGCTGCCCGGGATCGAGTGGCAGATTGACGTCGATCGCGCGGAAGCGGCGCGCTTCGGTGCCGATATCACGTTGGTCGGCAACATGATTCAGCTGGTCACCAATGGCATCAAAGTCGGCGAGTATCGACCTGACGACGCCGATGACGAGATCGATATCCGCGTACGCTACCCGTACGACGATCGCAGCCTCGCGCAGATCGACGAGCTGCGCATTCCCACATCCAGCGGCCTCGTTCCGATCAGCAACTTCGTCGAGCGCGTGCCGGCGCAGAAAGTCAGCACGATTCAGCGCACGGACATGCGGCGCACAATGAAGGTTGAAGCGGACGTCGACGCAGGCTACCTGGATTCACAGATCGTTGCTGAGATGATCGAATTGCTTCCGACGCTCGGGATCGATCCGCAGGTGGAAGTGTCGTTTCGCGGGGGCAGCGAAGATCAGGCCGAAGGACTTGCCTTCCTCGTCAAAGCGATGCTCATCGCCCTTGCTGTCATGGCGATCATTCTCGTCACCCAGTTCAACAGCATATTCCAGGCAGCACTCATCCTGACGGCGGTTGTGTTCTCGACCGGCGGCGTGTTCCTGGGCCACATGATCATGGACAAGCCCTTCGGCGTCATCATGAGTGGCATCGGTGTGATCACACTGGCCGGTATCGTCGTCAACAACAACATCGTGTTCATCGATACCTACAACGTACTGCGCAGCCGAGGTGAAGATGCGTTCAACGCTATCCTCCGCACCTGCGCGGTGCGCCTGCGGCCTGTCTTGCTGACCACGGTCACGACAATTCTCGGTCTGCTGCCGATGGTCCTTGGCGTGAATATCGACCTCATCGCACGCGAAGTGTCGATCGGCGCACCCAGTTCCCAATGGTGGACGCAGCTCTCTTCGTCGGTCGCGGGCGGCCTTGCGTTCGCCACGATTCTGACGCTCCTTTTGACGCCCAGCCTGCTTATGGTCCAGGCCAACGTGTCCGCCTACCTGGCGGAACGCAGGACCCGCCGGCACTCCGCGCCAGGCGAGGTCGCACCCGGCTAGACCAAGACCAGCCAACCCCGTGCATGAAGCCGGATCCGCGAGTCGCGGATCCGGTTTTTTTTCGCCTGCGCGACGCGTTGTGCATCCAATTCCTCACCCTGCTGCATCTGAGATACGAAGGCTTATTCGATTCGGTTGTTGCGTTATACTCAACTAGTGATATACTAGACTATAACACTAACTAACCTGGCAGCGACTCGGCTGCCATGGGTGACACGATGAACAAACAGGCACTGGGGGCAGCGACCCTCGCGGGATTACTCACGCTCGCACTTTCGGGCTGCAACGACGGCAACGCCGGAGAAGCCGTTGCGGAGATCGAGGCGACGCCGCTGCCTGTCGCGGTGGGATACCCCGAGATCGCAGACATCGCGGCCCGATACGAGACGACCGGCACGCTGACAACCGACGCCGAGGCGCCTGTCACGGCCCGCACCGCCGGGGATGTGGTCGAGATACTGGTCGAGGAAGGCGACGCCGTATCGAAGGGTGATGTCCTGGCCCGGCTCGACGGCGAGCGCCTCAGGCTGACGATGCTCCAACTGCGGGCCGAGTTTGAACGGAGTACGCGTGAAGTCGAACGGCTTGCAAATCTGCACGATCGCGGGCTGGTCAGTAGCGCCCAGTATGAATCGCTGGTCTACGATGCGCGCGCGAGCAAGGCCGCCTACGAGCTGGCTCGTCTGAATTGGGAACACACTGAAATTCGTTCGACGATCGACGGCGTGGTCTCCTCGCGGCAGGTGAAGTTGGGCAGCAGCCTGGCCGAAGGCGACACCGCGTTTGTCGTTACCAACGACCGCGAGCTGCTCGCGTATCTGGATATTCCGCAAACCGAACTGGTCAAGTTCAGGCGGGGGCACGTCGCGCAGCTGAGCGTCGACTCCGACCCGGGCATGAGTTTCGACGCGACGGTTACGCGTATCAGTCCCACGATCAATCCGACCACGGGCACGTTCCGCGCGACGATGCTCATCGACAATGGGGACAGGAAGCTCGCGCCCGGCATGTTCGCGCGCTTTCAGATCGCGTACGAAACCCATGCAGATGCGCTGGTCGTGCCGGCCTCGGCAACGGTTGTCGAGGATGACGCGACGGTGGTGTACGTCGTCGAGGACGGTGCGGCGGTTCGCCGTACGGTGGACACAGGCATTCGTTCAGGTGACTACATCGAAATTCTCGGTGGTCTGAGCACCGGCGACACGATCGTGTTGCGCGGACAGTCCCGCCTGCGCAATGGCAGCCGGGTTCTCGCCAGAGCAGAGCCTGCCACCAAACCGGCACGCGGATAGAACACCGCGGAAACATCAATTCACTAGCGGGGAGATCGACATGCGGGGGCATGATTTCCGGCTGCGCTGGCTCACGGGGCTTGCTGCGGCAATGTCACTGGCAATCTCAGCCTGTGGCAATAACGAGACCGACAACGCGGATGACAACGCCGATTCAGTCGCCATTCCCGTAGAAGTGGCAACGCCTCTGCGCGGCGACATTCTCGCGACGTACGCGGGCACGGCGCCCATAGAGGCGTTTCAGGACGCCGCTGTCATTGCGAAGGTTGGCGGTGAGGTCATCGAGATCCTGGTAGAGGAAGGCGACGACGTCATAGCCGGACAGCTACTTGCGCGGCTGGATGGAGACCGCTTGCGACTGAGCCTCGCAGAGACCCGCGCAAGGCTCGACAAGCTGCGACAGGACTTCGCTCGCAACATCGAACTCAAGGATCGCAGCCTGATCAGCGATGGCGACTTCGAGAAAATTCAGTTCGACATGCAGGCCCTGGAAGCTGCTCACGACCTGGCCGAGCTCGAACTCAGCTACACCGAAATCCGGGCACCGATTGATGGCGTGATTTCCGAGCGGCTCATCAAAACAGGCAACACGATCGACGTTAATACCCCCGCGTTTCATGTGACCAGCCTGGAGCCGCTCGTTTCTTATCTCTACGTTCCCGAGCGCGAGTATCGACGTCTGCGCACGGGCCTCGCTGCGGACATCAATGTCGACGCCCTTCCGGGCCTGAGTTTCCCGGGCGTTGTCGCGCGAACCAGCCCGGTGGTGGATCCGGCAACCGGCACGTTCAAGGTCACCATCGAAGTCTCCGACGCCAGCCGTCGTCTCAAGCCCGGCATGTTCGGCCGAATCAGCATCGTTTCGGACCGGCGGGCAGACGCATTGCAGATACCACGAAACGCGATCGTGGAATCTGACGGTACGCCGTTTGTATACGTCGTGACGGACCGGGCTGCGGAGCGACGCAGCGTCGAGACGGGCTATGTCGACGGCGCCTGGGTAGAAATCCTGAACGGTCTGACCGACGGCGAACAGGTTGTTGTTGTCGGCCAGGCAAGCCTGAAAGACGGTACCGAGGTGGCTGTCATCGAAAGCACGTCGATGAACGTCCAGACAGCCAGCAACGCAGACCGACTGTGACCGGCCGGAGGATCCTGTAAATGCGTCGCCTGATCGAAATCTCCACCGAACGCCGAGTCACGATCGTCATGTTCACGGTCGCGATCATGTTGTTCGGCCTCGTATCCCTGTCTCGGCTGAGCGTCAACCTGCTACCTGAGCTCTCCTACCCGACCTTGACGATCCGCACGGAGATGCCGGGAGCGGCGCCCGTCGAGGTCGAAAATCTGCTGACGAAGCCGATCGAGGAAGCGATCGGGGTTGTGCGGAACGTGCGCCTCGTACGTTCGGTTTCACGCTCGGGTCAGTCGGATGTCACGCTCGAGTTCCTGTGGGGCACCGACATGGACATCGCGGGCGTTGATGCGCGGGAGAAGGTCGACGTCCTCGAACTGCCGCTCGAAGCCTCACGCCCGTTGCTATTGCGCTTCGACCCCTCGTCAGAGCCGGTCATGCGTATCGGCCTGCTGCGCAGGTCTGGCGCCGACAGACTCGATGGAGCCGCGCTCGAGGCGGGACTGAAGTCCCTGCGCCGACTCGCCGAAGATCGCATCAAGAACGACCTTGAAGCCGAAGAGGGAACCGCCGCGGTCAAGGTCAGTGGCGGCCTCGAAGACGAAGTGCAGATCCAGGTGGATCAGCAGCGGCTGTCCCAGCTCGGACTCAGCATCGAAGAGATTGCGGCCCGCATACGCGCGGAAAACGTCAATCTCTCCGGCGGCCGACTCGAGGAAGGCAGCCAGCGTTTCCTCGTTCGCACGATCAACGAGTTTCAGAGTGTCGAGGAGTTTGCCAATGCAATCGTCGCGACGGTTGCCGATAGACCGGTCTATCTGCGCGACGTAGCAACGGTGACCCGAGGCTACAAGGAGCGCGAAGCGATCACCCGGGTCAATGGCACCGAATCGGTGGAACTCGCGGTATACAAGGAGGGTGACGCCAATACCGTGCAGGTGGCCCGGCGCGTTGACGCACGGCTCGAGAGCGTGCGGGAGACCCTGCCTGAGGAGCTCGAGCTGGTAAAGATCTACGACCAGTCCGACTTTATCAGCGCATCCATCGACCAGGTATCGTCTGCAGCAATCTTCGGCGGTTTGCTTGCGGTCCTGGTGCTCTACGGTTTTCTCCGCGATTCACGCGCGACGTCGATCATTGCGGTGGCCATACCGGTGTCCGTCATCGGCACGTTCCTGCTGATGTACACCAACCAGGTATCCCTGAATATCATGTCGCTCGGCGGTATCGCGCTGGCGGTCGGCATGCTCGTCGACAACGCGATCGTCGTACTTGAGAACATCGTCCGCAAGAAGGAGCAGGGCCAGGGACCGCTCGACGCCGCACGAAACGGCACCAGCGAAGTTGCCACGGCTGTTGTTGCTGCAACGCTGACGACCATCGCAGTGTTCTTCCCGATGGTCTTCATCAGCGGCATTGCCGGGCAGCTCTTTCGCGATCAGGCGCTGACAGTGACCTTCGCGCTGGTCTTCTCGCTGCTCGTAGCGCTGACCCTGATTCCCATGCTCGCTGCGCTCGGCACGGGATCCCGCTACGCTGGCGAAGACGATCACGACCCGGTCCTCGCCGGTCGGTTCACGCGTATCGTAGCCGGCTGCATCCGCGGAATTCGCTGGTGCACGCGCTGGGTTTCGCGGGGATTCGCATGGCTGCTCCGCCCACCCGCCTGGCTGATGCAGAAGCTCCACTCACGAGCCGCGGCGGCGTACGACCCACTGCTCGCGTGGTCGCTGCGGCGTCGCGGAGTCGTTGTCGCAGCGGCAATGCTTATTTTCGCGGGTACGATGCTACTGATTCCCAGGCTCGGCACCGAGCTGATACCCCAGCTTGCACAGGGCGAGTTCAACCTCGATCTGCGGCTCGCCCCCGGCGCACCGCTGGGCGCGACGGACCGGGCCATTCAACGCGCCCAGTCGGCCACGGAAGACCTGAATGACGTGGCAATGAGCTACTCGGTTGCGGGCACGGGAAATCGCCTCGACGCCAATCCGGTCGACGCAGGCGAGAACACGGGCTCCCTGAGTATCACGCTTGTGGAGGGTTCCGGTCGTACCGACGAGAACCGGGTCATGGATGCAATGCGTCGCGAACTTTCGGGGCTGCCGGGCGTGCAGTATGAATTCCGTCGCCCTGCCTTGATGACGTTTGCCGCGCCACTACAGATAGAGATCGCCGGGTTTGATCTCGACAGCCTGACGGCTGCAAACGACCGCATCATGGCCGCGCTCGTCGCTTCGGGCCGGTTCACCGACCTGAAATCGACCGTTGAGCAGGGCAATCCGGAGATCCAGATCGTGTTCGACCAGGAGCGAGCAGCCACGTTGGGCCTCGCCGTCCGCGACGTGGCCGATCGTGTCGTCGCAAACGTCCGCGGCGAACTCGCCACCCGCTATACGTGGCAGGACAAGAAGATCGACGTACTCGTCAAGAGCGTAGACAGCCGTCAAACCAGCATCGACGAAATTCGCCGTCTCATCGTGAATCCCGCCGCAGCCAGGCCGGTTACGCTGGACGCCGTTGCCGACGTGTTCGTATCACGCGGTCCGGCCGAGATCCGGCGCATCGCACAGGAGAGAGTCGCGGTCATCTCGGCCAACATCGCGTATGGCGACCTTGGCGCCGCCGTCGAGGAAGCCCGCGACATACTGGCTGTCACCGTCATGCCCACAGGTGTCGTCGCGTCGGTGACCGGGCAGAACGAGGAGATGCAGGACTCCTTCCGCTCGATGCAGTTTGCGCTCGCGCTGGCGGTGTTTCTCGTCTACCTGGTCATGGCGTCCCAGTTCGAGTCGCTGATTCATCCCTTCGTAATACTGTTCACCATACCGCTGGCTCTCGTCGGCGCCGTTTGGGCTCTCTTCCTGACAGGCACCACGATCAACGTGATCGCGTTTATTGGCGTCATCATGCTTGCGGGGATCGTCGTGAATAACGCAATCGTGCTGGTCGACCTGATAAACCAGCTGCGCGCCGCGGGAATGGCAAAAGTCACGGCTATTCGCGAGGCCGGTCGCGCGCGTCTGCGACCCATCCTGATGACAACCATGACGACGGTGCTCGGCCTGCTGCCGATGGCCGTTGGATTCGGCGAAGGCTCCGAGGTCAGGACGCCAATGGCGATCACGGTGATCGGGGGCCTGCTGGCGTCGACCCTGCTGACGCTTATCGTGATTCCGGTTGTGTATTCTCTCCTTGACCGCAAGCGCTGGCCTGCCGAACTCGGCGCAGCGCAACCGGTTCGCGGCTAGCAGCGATGCAACACACCCGTATCGCTCTTGAACGACCCGTTACGACGGTCGTCACCTTCGTCGCCCTCGCGCTGGTCGGCCTGATAGCCTCGCGACTGCTGCCACTGGAGAAGTTTCCGGACATCGAGTTTCCGGGCATCTTTATCCAGATACCTTACGAGGGATCAACGCCCGAGGAAGTCGAACGGCTGATCACCCGACCGGTCGAAGAAGCGCTCGCAACACTGACCGGCGTCGAACGCATGCAGTCGGAATCCACCGAAAGCATGGCGCAGATATTCCTGCAGTTCGGCTGGGATCAGAACATGGGCACCAAGGGCATCGAAGCCCGGGCAAAGGTTGATGGCATACGTCATGAACTGCCTGATGATGTGCGGCGTGTGCTCGTCTTCACGGGATCGCTCGGCGACCAGCCTGTGCTCCAGCTACGCATTTCGAGCGAGCGCGACCTGGAAAACAGCTACGAGATGCTCGACCGCCTGCTCAAACGGCGGCTGGAACGGATCGAAGGTGTGTCCCGGGTCGAGCTGCATGGCGTGGAGCCGCGGGAAATCCGAATCCTCCTCGATGCTGATCGAATGTCCGCACACGGCGTCAGCTTCAACGACCTGGAGAAGCTCGAGGGTACCAACTTTGCAGTCAGCGCCGGGCGTGTGACGGACGGCAATCAGCGCTTCAGCCTCAGGCCGCAGGGCGAATTCAGATCGATCAGTGATATCGAGAACCTGGTCATCAAGGATAGACACGTCCGGCTTCGCGACATCGCGACGATCGAGATGCGCAGTCCCGAGCGAAACTTCGGCCGTCACCTGGACGGCAACTACGCGATAGGCGTAGCCGTCAGTCGATCAACCGGCGCTAACATGGTCGCGGTAACGGACGCGGTGCTCGAGGCCGTCGACGAAATCGGTCGGCTTCCGCAAATGCAGGGCATCCGCATCATGGCCATGGACAATCAGGGCAAGGACGTCAAAGACTCGCTTGGCGACCTGTTGAACGCGGGACTGGTCGGGGCGGTGCTGGCCATTGTCGTTCTTTACCTTTTCCTCCGTCAGCTAACGACTACCCTGATCGTTACTGCTGCAGTGCCGTTTTCCCTGTTGATCACCCTGGGTGCGCTGTATTTCGCCGGACTGAGTCTGAACATTCTGACCATGATGGGCCTGATGCTGGCGGTCGGCATGCTCGTCGACAATGCCGTCGTCGTGGTCGAGAACGTGTTTCGACACCGGAGCATGGACCCTGATCGGCCGTTCGAAGCCACCCTGCGAGGCGTTAAAGAGGTAGGGATCGCGGTTATCGCGGGAACGGCGACGACTGTAATCGTCTTTCTGCCGATCATGTTCGGCACCAAGACCGACATCACCGTTTTCCTGACGCACGTCGCAACCACAATCATCGTGGCCCTGGTTGCATCGCTCCTGATCGCGCAGACCCTGGTGCCGATGCTGGCCGCTCGCATCCAGCTGCCCGAGCACCGCAGCGGCGGTCGAATCGTCGGCTGGTTAACCGGGCGTTACGCAGCCGCGCTCGACTGGATACTGGTTCGCCCCTGGAAGACGTTCGGACTGATCGTGCTGACCTGCGCGATCGGCGTCGCTCCTCTCGCACTCAAACTGGTCGACTTCGACGCGTTCCCGCAGGAGGACGGTCGACGGCTTTACCTGGACTACCGGATCGAAGGTCAGCATCCGCTCGATCGCGTCGAGGCATCGGTCGATCGCATCGAAGCCTACCTGTTGGCCAACCGTGACAGGCTGGAACTCGACTCGGTCTACAGCTTCTACGAGAAGACCAATGCAGGAACCGTCCTTTTGCTTACCGACGACTCCGAGGCGACCCGCCCGACCTCGGAGATCATTGCGGAGATCAAGGAGAACCTGCCGATCATCGCGATTGGCACACCCAGTTTCGAATTCGACCAGCAGGGTGGTGGCGACGGATTCAGTCTGCAGGTCTCCGGCGAGTCGACGAGCCGGCTGAACGACATTGCGATAGACATCAGCCGCATTCTCGCAAGCGTCAATGGACTGGAGGACGTGCGCTCTGACGGCAGAGCCGGCGATCGCGAGGTGCAGGTCATTGTCGATCGCGTTCGTGCAGCCGAGGTCGGACTCTCGTCCGGCGAAATTGCCGATGCGATCGGCCTTGCCATGCGCGGACGAAACCTGCGCGAGTTTCGGGGCGAGTCCGGCGAGATCGAGGTTCGTGTTGCGTTTCGTGACAGCGACAAGCAGTCCGTCGAACAGCTGACGGAGCTTCCGCTGTACACCGACGATGGTCGTCGCATTACACTGGGCAGCGTTGCCAGCCTGCGCGTCGGCTTTGCGCCCGCCACCATTCGGCGAACCGACCGTCAAACCGCCGTCATTATCAGCGCCAACCTCGAGGACGGAACGTCGCTCGAGGACACGAAGCCGATCGTGGAATCGCTGATGAAAGAGCTGGAGCTACCCCCGGGTTACAGCTGGAAGTTCGGCCGTGGGTTCGAGCGTCGGGATGAGACGCAGCAAATGATGGCGACCAACATCCTGCTCGGTATCGCCTGCATTTTCCTGGTCATGGCGGGACTGTTCGAATCCCTGCTGTTCCCGTTCGCGATCATCCTGGGTTCCATCGTCTTCTCGGTCTTCGGTGTGTTCCTGTTTTTCGCCGCAACGGGCACGACGTTTTCGTTCATGGCGTCCATCGGCATCATGATCCTGATCGGCATCGTCGTGAACAACGGGATCGTCCTGGTCGACCACATCAACCACCTGCGTCTTTCAGGCCTCAAACGCAATGCCGCGATCGTGCAGGGCGGGCGTGATCGGCTGCGGCCGATCCTCATGACGGTTGCGACGACGATCGTCGGACTGGCGCCGCTGGCCATCAGCACGACCCAGGTTGGCGGCGACGGACCGCCCTACTTTCCGATGGCCCGCGCCATCATTGGCGGCCTGGCATTTTCCACCCTGGTGTCTCTCTTCGTGGTGCCGGCTTTGTACGCATATTTCGACACGCTGGCGGCGTGGGGTCGTCGGGTGATGCGGACGTCCCGACGGGAGCCTGCGCCACTGGCCGCAGGCTAGACGACCCACCCGGCGCGAATTTGCACGGGATTTCGGCCGAAACGGGTTTCTTGGGCCAATTTGTCGGTCGTGGGGGTCGCACTGCGGCGAAAATTCTGGAAAATCAGCGGTCCGTGGTCTCCTGCCGGACCGCGCCGAAACGACAGAATAGCCGGAGCCGCAACTCATGAAATCCATCGGTGACGTACTCGACAAGAAAGGGCGCTACGTCTGGTCGGTCAAACCTGACGATACGATATTCGACTCACTGCAGATGATGGCCGAAAAGGGCATCGGCGGTGTCGTCGTGATGGACGGCGAAAACCTGGTCGGCATCGTTACCGAGCGTGACTACGCACGGCGAGTCATTCTCGAGGGCAAGGCCTCGAAGACGGCCACGGTGGGCGAGATCATGACGAAGAACGTCCGCTGGGTGTCGGAGGAGCAGACCATCGACGAGTGCATGGCACTGATGATCGAGCGCCAGCTGCGTCACCTTCCCGTCATGAAGGCTGAAGAAGTCATCGGCGTCGTATCCATTCGCGACCTGGTGCAGGCGGTCGTCGCTGAGCAGAAGGTCATCATAGACCACCTGCAGCACTACATTACCGGCCCGGACTGGGCCTGAGCGACGGACTAGAGGCGCAGGTTTTTGTCGGTGCTGAATCACCGGCAGGGATCAGCGAGCGAACCCGAACCCCGCAACCAGGCCTTAAGTCTCGTTCTTCAACGCGGCCTGCCAGAAGGCATCGAGTAGTCGCTGCGTACGAAGACTGTCGTCTCCACTTCGGGCCTGCAACTCCTCGTCCAGCGTCATCGCCGCAAAGTCTTCGAACATCCATTGTCGGGATGTGAACGGTGACGCCACCCGAACCGACTCGGATTCGACCTCATCGAACGTGCCGCGATGGTAGACATAGTCCGCCGTCCCGTCCGGATTGTTCGCCGGAAAATCAGTCAACGTAATCACACCATCAGGCCCGGTCAGGCGAAGGGTCGTGAACAATGCGCCGGCGTCATACGCACAGTTGAACGTACTGGTCGCACCATCCGCGAAGCGCATTACCCCGGCGCCAGCCATCGCGGTGCGCGTTTCCGGATCGCGACGAACGAAGGCGGATACAGCGTCCAGTGCGAGGTCCGGCGGGAGATACTCCGCGATAGCCCGCATGCAGTACCAGCCGACATCCCCAATCGCACCCATGGGTTCGAGCTGTGGGTTGAAGCGTATGTTGCCTCGATCCCCGAGTGGAAACTGGAAGGTCGACACGAGCGACCAGGGCCAACCAATCCGGTCACTCAACGCGTCGCGAATTGCCGCTGTTCGTGGATGGTGGCCGAAGTGGTTGCCATCCATGAAACCGACACCCGCTGACGTGCAGGCATCGATGATCCGCTGCAGGGACTCGGTACTTGCGAAGGGTTTCTCGGCGAGCACGTGTTTTCCACGTGCGGCCGCCGCGATCGAGATCTCCTCGCGGACGCTGGTCGGCGTTGCAACATAGATTGCGTCTATGCCCTCTGACTGAAGCATGGCATCCCAGTCGTCGAATGCCATGTGGGCGCCGTGCATATCCGCGAAGGACTGGGCCGATGTCATCCGGCGACTCGATACGGCAACGAGCTCCGCGTGCGGTACCGAATTGATCACCGTCGCCATACTGTTGGCGATAGATCCGGTCCCGACGATGCCCCAGCGGATCACCGGTACAGACTGTGCATTGGTCATCGCGGGCCAAACGTTTCCGAGCGTCGCCGCCATCGCTATTCCTCCGGCCGCTCCGAGTACGGTCCGGCGGCTGACTGCATACGGTTTTCCGGGCCGACCGCCAGGCACTGCTCAGCGCTCATCGAGCGACACAACCTCGGGATTCCGCGCGCTCGCCCACTCATGGCACAGGTCCGAAAGGTATGTCTGGAGCTCTTGGTCCGACACGGTCGGGGGAACAACGATGTCGGTGGCTCTGCGGCGCTTCCCCTCATCGCCGATGTAGTAGACAACCCAGCCGGCGTCGACGGATTCGACGGCGACACGGTGCCCGAAAAGATCGAATCGACGCGCGTGCCTACGCACCGGGCTGTTCCGCGTCCGGTATCGGCGCTGTCGAGCCATCGCGCAACATCTCGAGCACCTGCGCGGCCCAATCGCGATAGACCCGCAGTTCGATATTACGATTCGATCCGGTGCTCTCAACGGTGAAATCCTGGCCGGCAAAGGTCGTCGCCTTGTTGTAGACCCGAGCCAGTATCTGACTGGACGACCCGTCGTAGAACTCCATCAGCAGAGTCATGTCGGTTCCGCTGCCAAAATCGAAGTTCCGCACGACCGTGTCTGCGGAAACGTCGGGCGATGCGATTGAAACATCGACCAGCGCCGGGCGCAGTATCAGCGTGCTTTCCTCGACCGCGGCGATCAGTTCATAACCACCCTCTTCAGTGAGAATCTCGCTGAAGACTGCGCGAAAGTCTTCGGACAGGCGCCCGCGAATTCGTTCGAGATCGGAGTCATGGATCCGACCCCCGCGCAAGGTATTGCGATTGAAGTCGCGCACCCAGTTCTTGCGAAAGCCGACATAGGCGTCGAGAAGAACAATCTTGCTGAAGTCGTACAGCGTGGTATCGGGCTGTCGATACACAGCGAGACCACCGTCCGCGACGGTCAGCACCATACCTTCCTTGCTGATTTGCGGAAGATCCTCCGCAGCGCTGACGCCTGCTACCTGGAAGCAAACTCCCAGCAGGGCGCAGGCCAGCATCACTCTTATTATTTTCATGGCGTTCCCCCGGACCGCGATCGACACCCACCAATCTCCAGTGAGGCCTTTTCGATCTGCGGAACCCGCGAGCGTCGCGCAACGACAGATCGGTCAAGATGCGGTGGTTACAGTGTATCCCAGCGGCTCGCGACTTGCAGACCGCGGACAGAAAAAAGGCGCGTCCGACTTCCCTGTCAGACGCGCCGGGAGAGACGCCAGAAGTATGGAGATACCGCTCAGAGTCTGCGCAAGCGGGCGGCGGCCAGCAGTCCAAGCAGGGCAAGCGTCAGGAAACCGGCAGCTCCGCCACCGCCACGCCCAGTGCTGACCGTCACCGGTCGATCGAACACAGGCGCGTCGCGATTGAAGTCCTCCAGAGCCAGGAAACTGAGCGCCGAATCACTCTCGGGACCGTAATCCGCCAGGAATGCGCCCGTTTCCGCATCGAACAGCTCGATCAGGATGTCGTAGTCCCCGGTCGGATAGCCGGACTGGAGCTCGGTGACGACGACGTACTCGTCGGCAGCAGTACTGCCGTTGATACGAAAGTTTTCGGTCGCGGTGTACTCGTTCCACGGTCCACCGTTCAGGCTGAGGTAGAGCACCGCGTAGACAGGTGCCGACGAGTAGATCGTGTCGGCATCGAACAGGAGATCGATACCGTAGAAGTAGCCATCGCGATCGTCATCGCCAAAAAGAATGACGTCCGCATCGTAGATCCAGAAATCGCCCGCGAGAGAACGTGCGACACCGGGCTGTCCCGGGGACGCGGCCTTCTTGGCCGACGGTCGTGTGCGCTCGCCGCTGGTCTCGAGACCTCCGAACGTGTCAGCCGTGGTTACGGAATCAGTGACGTTCGCCTCGCCACCGGAGACGAACTGCTCTGACACGGACGTACGTACGTCGTCGTCGGCGCGGGCGGTGGCAATAGCCAACGCGCTGATCAGCAGTATGTACACCGCCGTGATCACCGCCTGAGTCAGTCGGTACTCGTTGTCGCTCGCTCGTCTGGACATGATCTGAACCTCTCACGCACAATGAATTTCGTTGTGCTCATTAGAGTTCAGCACCAATGAATCGAAGCTGAATGAAGCAGCTATTTTTCTGAATACAACCTGAACGCCGCGGGTTGGTCAGCCCAGGGATAATCGACTAACCGTGTCCAGCTCATCTTCGACGGATTCCTTCGGTACGGCCGTTGCCTATCTGATGTCCGGCGTGGTCTGCGGCCTGGGCCTGGACCTGTGCGCAAAGTGGTTGCTCGCAGACTACCCTCTGCAGCAATTCGTCTTTCTGCGCAGCCTGCTTGGGCTCCTGGTCTTTTTCGCGATCTCGCGGTGGTATGGGGGGCTAAGCAGCCTGAAGACACGTCGCTGGCGCTGGCACCTGCTGCGCACGATCCTGGCGACGATCGCGATGTTCGGCTTCTTCTACGGCCTGACGATGATGCCGCTCGTCAATACGCTGACCCTTGCGTTCACGGCGCCGCTGATCGTGACCGCCCTGTCCGTACCGGTACTCGGTGAGCACGTCGGCTGGCGCCGCTGGTTGGCCGTAATTGTTGGCTTCGCAGGCGTGCTGGTGATACTCAGACCGGGCGCGGGCCTGATCAATCTCGCGTCGCTCGCAGTGCTGGCGGCGGCGGCCGCTTATGCGGGCCTGGCGATCACAGCGCGCAAGCTGGCGGCCACGGAGACGACCTACGCCATGTCCGTCTACGTCATTGCCGGACCGATGCTGATCTCTGTGTTCACATTGCCCGACACGGTCAGCTGGCCGACGCCAGGCGCCTGGTTCTTTTTCGTACTGGCCGGCGTCTGCTCGGCGGGGGCCTGGGTCGGCATCGTCGGCGGCTATCGGCGAGCGTCGCCGGCAATTCTCGCCCCGTTCGAGTACACGGCTCTGATTGGCGGTGCGATCGCGGGCTACTTCATCTGGGATGAAGTCCCGGACCGCTACGTGATCATGGGCGGCGCGATAATTATCGGTAGTGGCCTGTACGTCGTGTATCGGGAATCGGGCGCCTCGTTATCTACCCGATACCTGCGTTCGTTCACCGCCGGTGGCGCCGCTTCGATTGCCCGACGCTGGCGCCGCGGCGGCAGGACATGACCTACATCGACGCGAGGTCTGCCTCGGCAGCAATGTAGCCGAACCCTGCCCAGCTGCTCGTTGACGTCAGCGCCTGGTACATCTCTCGGGCCTTGTCGATGTCGCCGTTGTAGTAGTGCCAGTTGGCAGCTCCGTACGTCACGGCGGCACCAGCGGGACTATCCTCGCCATCACCGATCAGCTCCGACATCGACAGCTCGCCCTTGTAGAAAAGATCCAGCGAGTGGTAGCTCATGTTCTCGATGACATTCATGTCTCGCGAAATATCTTCGAGAACGGCCTCGGCCTCAGCTTCCTTGCCCATGCGACGAAGGATCATGTAGCGCCAGTGCGTGGTCGACACCCGATTATCGTCGTTGCGTGAGGCGTTATACCCGTTGGTGTACGCGCGGTAGGCATTCTCCCAGTCCTGGATCAGGTAATAGGCCAGCCCCAGGTGGTACCAGATGTTTCCGTGCAAACTGCTGACCGGAATGCCCAGCGCGTTTGGCGCGCCATCGGGCTCCGTTTCGTTTTCGGTGCCTTCGATCAGACGGGCCGCCGTTTCGAGATCTTCGATCGCACGCTCAAACTCGCGAATCGTGATGTACCTGTGCCCCCTGTGTCGATACATCC
>CAZMEA010000001.1:13994-120227 GCA_964565135.1 uncultured Woeseiaceae bacterium | reverse complement strand
GCGCGCCGCTGTCGCTCATCCATTTCGATGCCCACAGCGACACCTGGGCGGATGAAGACGGACGTATCGATCATGGCACCATGTTTTTTCATGCAGCAAAACAGGGGCTCGTCGATCCCTCGCAGTCGGTGCAGATCGGTTTGCGAACGCACAACGATGACACGCTGGGGTTCAACATACTCGACGGTCCGTGGGTTCACGAGCACGGTGTCCGACAGGTCATTGAAGAGACACGCCGGATCGTTGGGAACAAACCCGTGTATCTGACGTTCGATATCGACTGCCTTGACCCGAGTTACGCGCCAGGCACCGGGACTCCGGTTTGCGGTGGACTGACGACGGCACAGGCAATGAGCATCATTCGGGGTCTGCGTGGTATCAATCTGGTTGGCATGGATCTCGTTGAAGTAGCACCGGCTTACGACGTCGGCGAGATCACGGCGCTGGCCGGTGCCCATCTTGCGATGGAAATGATTGCCGTCTATGCATCGCGGCCGCAGGGCTGAATCGGCCGTCGCGACCTGAGAGATGCCCGGGGACCGGTGACTGACCGACGCCGGGAAGGCATACTCGTTGGACCCGCTTCACGCCCGTCGACCCGGTCCATATGTCCACTAGCATATCCCTTCGAGTAAACGGTCAGGACGTCACCACAGATGTCGAGGGCCGCACCTTGCTCGTTACCGTTCTGCGTGAGCACTTGAAGCTCACGGGGACGCACATTGGCTGCGATACGAGTCAGTGCGGGGCATGCGTTGTTCATGTCGACGGTCGGTCAGTCAAGAGTTGCTCGATGCTGGCCCTGCAGGCGGCGGGAGCTGAGGTAACCACCATCGAGGGTCTGGCAGTCGACGGTGAGTTACATCCAATGCAGGCGGCTTTTCGCGAGCATCACGGATTGCAGTGCGGTTTCTGTACGCCGGGTATGATCATGAGCGCGCTGGACCTCGTCGCACGCAATCCGGATCCAGACGATCAGGACGTGCGGGAATGGCTCGACGGAAACCTGTGCCGATGCACCGGGTATCAAAACATCGTTCGAGCCATCAAGGCAGGCGCTGCCGCGCTGCGTACCGCAGGGTAAGAGACGCTCGCGATGTACGACTTTGCCTACGAGCGCCCTGACAGCATCGAGCGGGCCACAGCGATCCTGACAAACGATGATATGGCCATGCCCATCGCTGGTGGTATGACGTTGCTGCCCGCGCTCAAGCTCCGCCTGGCCCAGACTAGTTGCCTGGTTGACCTTGCGGCGATAGCGGAGCTTCGGGGCATCGTTGCGGACGAACGGTCTGTGGCAATCGGGGCCATGACGCCGCATGCGGATGTAGCCGACGACGGACTCGTTCGCGATCGTTTGCCCGCGCTGGCTGATCTGGCGTCCGGTATCGGCGATCCCCAGGTCCGGAATCGAGGAACGATCGGAGGCTCGCTGGCCAACAATGACCCGGCCGCCGACTATCCCGCAGCCGTTTTGGGTCTGGGCGCAACGATCATTACGACCGGCCGCGAGATTTCCGCGGATGACTACTTTCTCGGCATGTTCACTACGGCGCTCGGGCCGGGTGAAATCATTACGCAGGTTCGGTTTCCGCAAGCGACCCGTGCGGCCTACGCGAAGTTTCGACATCCGGCCTCCGGTTACGCCGTTGTGGGCGTGTTTGTTTCTGAAACCGACCAGGGCATTCGCGTCGCTGTGACCGGCGCCGGCGGCTGTGTGTTCAGGCACACGGCCATGGAGGCCGCGCTGAACAGGGATTTCGCCCCCGACGCACTCGAAGGCATCGGCACTGATGCCGCCGATCTCAACAGCGATATGCATGCCAGTGCGGCGTACCGCGCGCACCTCGTTGGCGTCATGGCCAGGCGCGCAGTTGCCAGTGTGTCCTGAGGTCCGGGCGTGACCGATCTGCCGGACAGCGTTGACGCCGCACAGAAGCTGCTACAGGCAGGTGGCTACATTGCCGACCGCGAACTCGCAACGGTGGTCTTCCTCGGGTTGAGCCTCGGTCGGCCGATGTTGTTCGAAGGCGAGGCGGGCGTTGGCAAAACCGAGATAGCCAAGGTTCTGGCGGCGACGCTCGGGCGCGACCTCATTCGCCTGCAGTGTTTCGAGGGACTGGACATGGCAAGCGCTGCCTATGAGTGGGATTACCCCCGGCAGATAACCGCGATCCGCATCGGCGAAGCAACCGGAAACGTCAGCGGTCTGGAGAAGAACCTGTACTCGGAAGAGTTTCTGATCGAACGTCCGCTGCTCTCGGCGCTGCGACGTCATGAGGGCGGGCCGCCGGTGCTGTTGATTGATGAGCTTGATCGAGCCGACGAGCCGTTCGAGGCGTTTCTTCTGGAAGTGTTGTCGGATTTTCAGTTGTCGATCCCGGAGCTGGGGACGTTTCAGGCAGAAGAGCGTCCCATCGTTGTTATCACGTCGAATCGCACGCGCGACGTGCACGATGCACTGCGGCGCCGTTGCCTGTATCACTGGGTCGCCTATCCTGACAGGGACGCAGAGCTGCGCATCGTCGCGCTCAAGGCTGGGGGTGTAAGCGACGTACTGCGCCGGCAGCTCGTCGAGTTCGTGCAGCGACTGCGGCAGATGGATCTGTACAAGCCACCCGGTGTGGCGGAGGCCATTGACTGGGCGCAGGCGCTTGAACGGCTGGATGTCGTCGAACTCGACGGCGACATTGTTGACGATTCGTTGGGTTCACTCCTCAAGTATCAGGATGACCTGGCTCGGGTCCGCGGCAGCGAGGCCGAACGGCTCATTCAGGAGAGCAGGGCCGGCGCCGCGTGAACGACAGCCCACCCGGCCGCCTGCCTGAAAATCTCGCTGTGTTCTGTCGCAGCCTGCGTGCGTCGGGTATACCCGTTGGCACCGCGCAGATCATTGCGGCTCTGGAGGCGGCGGCAGCTGTCGGTCCCGCGAATCGAAGTGACTGGAAAGCCGCGCTGCGTTGCAGCCTCGTCAACGATCCCGCGCATTTTTCAGCGTTCGATGATGCCTTCGAGCTTCATTTTCGCGGGCCGACGCAACCGCGGGAATCATGGGCAGATGAGCTGAAGACCCTGGCTGATGAGGACAGGTCGGAAGAACGGCCGCCGCGATCCGTTCAGACGCTGCCCGGTGGCGTCGATGTTAGCGCGGTACAGGTTGATACTGCGTCGGTCCTGGCCGGTTACTCGGCGCGAGAAATCTTTCGTCAGCGCGACTTCGAAGGCATGTCAGAACGGGAATTGCGTGAGGCCGGCCTGCTGCTTCGTGACGAGCTGTTGCACTTACCTCGTGTGCCGGGTCGGCGACTGGAATACAACCACCGGGGACAACGGGTCAATCTGCGTGGCGCGATTCGGCAGATGCTTCGGCACAACGGCGAGGTGTTCGATATTCCGCGCCTGAGGACGGCGGATCGTCCGCTGGACGTCGTACTGCTTTGCGATGTCTCCGGCAGCATGAGTGCCTATTCGCGGGCGTTCCTGCAGTTCGCGCACGCGCTGGCCCGGCAGTCCCGCCCGGTACATACCTTCGTATTTGGCACGCGCCTGACCGATGTAACTCGGGCATTCAGACACAGTAATGCCGACACGGCGTTGGCAGAGGTGGCGAGAATGGTCCGCGACTGGGACGGCGGGACGCGGATTGCGGCATGCCTGCGCGACTTCAATTTGACCTGGGGTCGGCGATTGCTGTCGCGAGGTGCGGCGGTGATTCTGCTTACTGACGGTCTGGAGCGAGATACGTCCGGCGATCTCGGATTTCAGGTCGGGCGATTGCGCCGGTCCTGCCGCCAGCTGATCTGGTTGAATCCGATGCTTCGTTACTCCGGGTTCCAGCCACTGGCCTGGGGCGTAAAGACGATGCTGCCGCACGTCGATGCATTTCTGCCTGCGCACACGGTCAGCAGTCTGACCGAGGTTGTGGCGCTACTGCGTCAGGTATCGTTCGCGTCGGGGCGATCAGATGCTCGTTCTTCCGATCCGGGCAGGAAGACGCGGACAATCATGTCGGCGAGCGCTTCGACGTTGTCATCCTGATCGAAATCGATGCCGCTGGTGTCACGAATCTCGAGTGCGAGGGCAAGGGTGCCGCCAGAGGTAACGCGGATCAGGTTAAAGAGCAGCGCCGGGTCGCCGGCCGGTGCGATACCGCTTGCCTGCAAAGGCCTGAGTTCGTCGACGACGCTCAGGTAGAGCGGTCGCAGGTGCATGTCGATCAGCCAGTCGAGCCGAGAACTCGATCGGCTGGACTCCTGCAACATCAGTTTGTGGAGCGCCGGTTTTTTTGCCGCATAGCGCACGTAGGTTCGAATCATCGATGCCATGCGTTCGCGTGGCGATCGATGTGCGGCATTGCGTCGAGCGTCAATAAGCACCGCGGTAAACTCGGAGAACACGCGATCGGCGGCCGCCCGCCAGAGCTCTTCCTTGTTCTTGAAGTGATAGGTGATCAGCGGGTGATGGACGCCGGCCCGCTCCGCGATATCGCGAGTGGAGGTGCCTTTGAATCCGTTTTCCGAGAACGCCTCAAGCGCTGCATCGAGCAGTTTCTGGCGTGTTTTTATGCTGCGTTGCTGCTGCTTCCGCGCAGGCTTTTCCGCCGTAGCTGTTTCCGCATCCATGGTTCGCTGTCTTGCCGCCGGGTAACTTCCACGGGCGGAGCATAGCGATCTGGACCCAATTGGTCCACTTCGGGAGAAAAATCAGCGACTACTGAAGATTGAACGACATCCGTACCGCCACCCGCTTGCTGACGGCGGTGCCGTCTTCGACAACGGGTTCGAACTCCCACTGGCGCACAGCTTCTACCGCTGCTTCGTCAAAAACGCCCTCAGGTTCAGCACCATAGACCTCCACCTCGCCGACGGTACCGTCCGGTTCCACCGCGAAAATCACATCCACGAAGCCAGTCTGGTTGCGCCGTTGCGCGCCTCGGGGGTATTTCGGTGGCACGTAATTCGTCCGCCGAAGCGCGGTAATCGAGACGGTCTCCGGACGAGCTGGCTCCGCCGCAGAATCCGCTGAGTTCGCGTCGTCAAGCTGCGCAGCGGCGATGGCCGGCGCTTCAGCCGTCGGTTCCGCGTCCGCCGCGGCAGGAGTTTCGTTCGCAGGGGCCGGCGGCGGTGCGGCAGCCGCCTGCAGTGCTTCCTGCGCGGCCGCAACCTCGGCGCTGCTGGGATCAAGCTCGCGCGCGTCGTCGAGTATCGATGCCGCTTGAACCAGCTCGCCCGCATCGATCGCGGTACGCGCCCTGAGTACGAGCTTGCTGGCGATCGCCAACAGACCCTGCTGCGCCGGTGTGCTGTTAGCATCAATCGACAAGGCGAGATCGTAGAAGTAGCGCGCGTTATCGTTCGCGGGTTCGAGCAGCTGATCGTCTGCGAATCGCTCACCCGCCAGTCCGAGCACGTCGTCCAGCTGGCGAGCATCGCGAGCCGCCGCAAGCTCTGCCGACAGCGAGTCAATTTCTGCCGAGCTGCCACCAACAATGGTCTCGGCGCGTGCCAATTCACGGCCGGCCTCTTCGAACCGGGAGTCCCTGATGGCCGTCCGGGCGTTATCCAGAGCACCGCGTACCTCTTGCTGCGTCAGCTGGGTCGTCAGGAAGGTGATGCGTGGATTGCCCGGGTCGGCGAGGCCCAGGACACGAAGAGCGCGGCTGGCATCGGTCGTCCGACTGTCCAGCAACGCTGCTTCAGCCAGGCCGTAAACTTCGCCCACAATTTCGTCGAATTCGGCAGCGACCGTGTCGTCATCCGGCGCTGCGTTACGCGCATCCAGGTAGTACTCCACGGCGTTGTTTCCGGCCGGTGAGTAGATATCCCCTGCGGCGCGTGCGTCACGCGCACGTTCCAGCAAGGCCAGTACGTCGGCGGAGGGCGACGTGCTTTCTGCTGCCGCAGCCGGAGCGACGTCAGGCGCGGCTGCCTGGTCTGGCGTCGCGCCATCGACGGTGGGCAGCTGCGGATCCGTTGCGGGGGCACTGGCCGTGACCGCATCTGGCGGCGCTGATGCTTCAACCGGCTCCTGTTCGATCGGCTCGGACGGGGCTGCGGATTCGGCCTGCGTGGGCACCGTTGCCGATGCGGCTTCGGATGCTGCAGGGAAAGCGGGTTCGGGCGCGGCAACCTGCGCTGGTTCGGGTTGGGGCTCCGGCTCCGGCGCACTCACCGCTTGGGCTGGCGTCGCCCGGTCGGCTGTTGTCGCCTGCGGCGGCGCGTCGTCGCCACCACTTAATGCGAAGACACCGACGATCACGGCAACGACGACCGCTGCGGCAATGCCGATGATCTTGGGATTCATTACTCCGCCCGCGCCTTCGCCGACATCGTTGGCGGCGGGCTTCTGGGGTTCGTCGTCCTGGCGGCTTGGTTTGATGCTGCCGGCTGCGCTGCTTATTGATTTTCCGACCGATGAGGCAATTCCGGTCATCGTCTCGGTAAAGCTTTTGGCCTCATCAAACGCGTCGTCGAGTCCATCCGGTGAGGGCGCCGACTTCGCAGGCTCGGCCGGTGCCTTCGGTTTCGCTGAGGCTTTCGGTTTCTTCGACGGCGGCGCGGCTGGCTTAGCCGCCGCTGGTTTAGGCTCGGGTTTGGGCCGAGCTTTGGGCGGCGGCGGGGGCGTCCCGGTACGCGGCTTAAAGGCCTGGTCCGGTGCTTCCAGGTGATGCTTCACGGAGGCCTCGATGGCGAGGCGTGCACGTCCCGGCGACACAGGTTTCAGCAGGAAACGATACACCTGACCCCGATTGATGAGATCCATCAGCATTTCGCCGTCGTCGCGTCGGCCCGCGACGATGGCAACCAAACGTGCCCGATGAGTTCGCATCCGCTGCGTCAGTGCTTCGACGTTGGTGCCGGCCATCGCAGCATCGGTGACCAGGACGCCCACCGGATTCTTGCGCATGAACTCTTCGGCCTGTCCCGGTTTGACGGCGTGATGCACGTGATGCGTGCCGAGCGACGATTCCTTGATCGTGGTTAGGAACTCGTCATCCTGAGTGAGCACAAGCACGTCAACCTGTTGACCGGCGGTCGTTGGCTGCGAACTGACTTTTTCGGGTTTCAGAACGGGCAGTTGGCCCGTGCCATCGCTGACGATCGCCGCGCCGTTCTCGCCCGTCTCCATTACGATGTGTTCGCCAGGCTCATCGACGTCCGCGGACGTGTCGTTCGCCGATTCGGCCAGTGCCATCAGTCGCGCGGTCTGGGTCGCGTTGTCGACGAGTTCGCGAAGCGCATCCGGTGCCACTTCCCCCCGAATGACCTGGAACACTTCCTTATCACTGACCAGAGCTTCGAGACCATCGCTCGTATCTGTGCCAGCCATCAGGATGGCAATCGTTTCCGGCGAACGCTTTTTCGCTTCGCGAAGTGCGTCCAGCCCGCTCATGCCGGCCAGTTCCTGTGCCGAGACAATGACGTCGATTGGCGTTGCACCCAGCGTATTGAGCGCTTCGATACCACTGGTCGCACAGTGCACCGCGTACTTGTCGGTGAATCCTGTGCTCAGGGAATCCAAGGTGCTTTGTTCGCTGTGGAGCAGCAAAACTTGAGTCTTGAATTGCTCAAACGCCACGACCGTCCTCCTTGGCGGTTATGTCTAATTTCAGGCAGGAAGCTGCGAATTCAGTATATCCCCGGTGTCTCCGGACAGGCCCCGGATGGAGCGAGCTGATGATGAATATGTGACTTGCCGCACAGTCAAACTGACGGTAGCGTCACGTTTCCCTATCGGGCGAGAGCAAGCCTGGCCGTGCCGTGCACGACCGGCAGAATGGGCGCCGGATACGGGCCCGTAGGAGGAGGGGAGCTCAGGCGGCTCTTTCTGGCAGCCGAACTTCCTCGGCCAGTTCGCTGATGGCCTCGTCGGCATCGAGCACTTTCTGATGCTTCGTGCCGAGGCGTCGCACCGCGACAGTCTCTTCGGCAATCTCTTTCTGGCCGACAGCCATTAGCACCGGTACCTTCGCGACGCTGTGTTCCCGGACCTTGTACGAGATCTTCTCGTTGCGCAGATCGGCATCCGCATTGATGCCTGCTGCCCGCAGCCGTGCGACGAGGTTCATTGCGTACTCGTCCGCGTCTGAAGTAATCGTCAGCACCTTGGCCTGCGTGGGTGCCAGCCAGAGGGGAAGCTTGCCTTCGTGATGCTCCAGCAGAATACCGATAAAACGTTCCAGAGAGCCGAAAATCGCCCTGTGCAGCAGCACAGGGTAGTGCTTCTGGCCGTCTTCCGCGATGTAGGTAGCGCCGAGTCGACGCGGTAGATTAAGGTCGACCTGGTGCGTGCCACACTGCCAGTCGCGGCCAATCGCATCGCGCAGCACAAACTCCAGTTTCGGGCCGTAAAAAGCGCCCTCGCCGGGGTTGTGCGTGTACTCGAGGCCGGCCGTCTCGAGTCCTTTGATCAGGGCCTGCTCAGCCTGATCCCAGACGGCGTCTTCACCGACGCGAACCTCGGGGCGGTCGGCAAACTTGATCTTCACGTCATCGAAGCCGAAGTCGCGATAGATACCCAGAATAAGATCGCAGACGGCTACGGTCTCGTCCGTAATCTGTTCCGGTGTGCAAAAGATGTGCGCGTCGTCCTGGGTAAACGCCCGTACTCGCAGCATCCCGTGCAACGCACCGGACGGCTCGTAACGGTGTACCTTGCCAAATTCGGCAAGGCGGATCGGCAACTCGCGGTAGCTGGTTATGCCCTGCTTGAACACCTGGACGTGACCCGGGCAGTTCATCGGCTTGATGGCGTACTTGCGTCCATCCTCGGTGTCGCTGGTGAACATGTGTTCGCCGAAAGATGCCCAGTGGCCTGACGCTTCCCAGAGCGATCGGTCCATGACCTCTGGCGTGTTGATCTCCTGGTAGCCGGCTTCCGTCTGGCGTCGCCGCATGTATTCGATCATGTTCCGGAACAATGCCCAGCCGCGCGGATGCCAGAAGACCGCGCCGGGTGCTTCTTCCTGGAAATGGAACAGGTCCATGATTCGGCCCAGGCGCCGATGGTCCCGTTTCTCCGCTTCTTCGAGGCGCTTCAGATACAGCCGCAGCTGCTTGTCGTTCGCCCAGGCCGTGCCGTAGATCCGTTGGAGCATCGGGTTGCGGGCATCACCCCGCCAGTAGGCACCAGATACTCGCGTCAGCTTGAAGGCCTTGCCGAGTTTGGACGTAGACGGCAAATGCGGGCCGCGGCAGAGGTCGATGAAATCGCCTTGCCGATACAGCGTGATCGGCTCGTCGCTCGGGATGCTCTCGATGATTTCCGCTTTGTACTCCTCGCCCTGCTCACGGAAGAATTTGACCGCCTCATTCCGATCCCATACCTCACGCACGATCGTTTCGTCGCGTTCCACGATCTCGCGCATGCGTGCTTCGATTGTCTCGAGGTCCTCGGGTGTGAACGGCTCTTCGCGCGCAAAGTCGTAGTAGAAGCCGTTCTCAATCGCCGGTCCGATAGTGACCTGCGTCTCTGGCCAGATCTCCTTGACCGCCTCCGCCATGACGTGTGCCGCGTCGTGTCGGAGCAATTCCAGTCCTTCCTCGCTGTCACGAGTAATGACTTCGACGGCCGACGGGTTTTGGATATCACGGGTCAGGTCCCACAGTTCTCCGTCAACGCGAACGGCGACGGCGTTCTTGAGGAGTCCTTTGGAGATGTCGGCGGCAATCGCCTCGCCGGTGACGTTGCCGTCGTAATGGCGATCGGATCCGTCGGGTAGCTGGATGGTTGGCATCTGTCTGGTTTCCAGGCCGTAACTTGGGGCTGTCGAAGGCGCGATATTGTACCCGAATCCACCGGCACGGCTATCGGTTGGCCGCCGACCATCGTGTACAATGCCGCCTGCTCCGGAAAGCCGCGAGCAGCCCCTTTCGAGCGATTCACAGCCAATCCCGTTATGACCGAGCCAGGAAGCGAAAACGCGCCGCGCGATTTCATTCGCCAGATTATCGATGCCGACGTAGCTGCCGGCCGCACCGAGGTGGTGACACGGTTTCCCCCTGAGCCGAACGGGTTTCTGCACATCGGGCATGCCAAGTCGATCTGCCTGAACTTCGGCGTTGCCGGCGAGTACGCCGGGCGAAGCTTCCTGCGATTCGACGACACGAATCCCGGCAAGGAAAGCGACGAGTATGTCGACGCTATCAAGGAGGACGTCCGTTGGCTGGGTTTCGATTGGGACGATCGGCTAACGCATGCGTCCGACTATTTCGAGCGCCTCTACGAGGCGGCCGAGCAGCTGATTCGAAAGGGTGTGGCCTACGTCGACAGCCTCTCTGCCGAGGAGATTCGCAACTATCGGGGTACCCTCACCGAACCGGGCAAGAATAGTCCCTATCGCGATCGGAGCGTCGAGGAGAATCTGGATTTATTCCGACGCATGCGGGCAGGCGACTTTGCCGACGGCGAGCACATACTGCGGGCGAAGATCGACATGGCGTCGCCGAATATGAATCTTCGCGATCCGACCATCTATCGCATTCGTCACGTGACGCATCAACACACCGGTGACGAGTGGCCGATTTACCCGATGTACGACTACGCGCACTGCATGTCCGACGCCTTCGAAGGCATTACGCATTCGCTCTGCACGCTCGAATTCGAAGATCACCGTCCTCTGTATGACTGGTTTATCGAGCAGGCGCAGACCGGGCACACGCCACGACAGATCGAATTCTCGAGGCTCAACCTCGCCTACGCACTGACCAGCAAACGGAAGCTTGGGCAGCTTATCGAGGCGGGGGTCGTCAGTGGCTGGGACGATCCGCGCCTGGCGACGCTGGCCGGCATGCGGCGCCGTGGTTACCCGCCGGAGGCGATCGTGGATTTCTGCGCGCGCGTCGGGATCACGAAGAAAGAAAACGTCATCGAGATGGCGCTGCTCGAGAACAGCATTCGAGAGATTCTTGGCGACGAGACCGAACGGCGAATGGGCGTCCTTCGACCGTTGAAAGTGGTCCTTAGCAACTACGATGCCGATACCACAGAGTCGATGACGGCGCAGAACCATCCCAATCGCCCGGAACTAGGCACGCGCGAACTGCCGTTCTCCCGTGAGCTGTACATTGAGCGGGACGATTTCATGGAGGACGCGCCGCGCAAGTTCTTCCGGCTGAAGCCAGGCGGCGAAGTGCGTTTACGCTACGCCTACATCATTCGCTGCGACGACGTCGTCAAGGATGCCGACGGCAATGTCGTCGAGCTTCACTGCAGTTACGATCCTGAAACGAAGAGCGGCTCGTCGCAAAGTGACCGCAAGGTCAAAGGCACGATTCACTGGGTGTCTGCACAACATGCCGTGCCCGCCGAAGTCAGGCTCTATGACCGCCTGTTCCGCGAACCGAATCCCGGCGACTACGAGGACCCGATGGAAGTGCTCAACCCGGATTCGCTCGAGGTCGTCGACGCCATGCTGGAACCGGCGCTCGGTGCTGCGACCGCTGGTGAGCGTGTGCAGTTCGAGCGCACCGGCTACTTTACGCCGGACGCTCGTGACGATGCGCCTGCGCGCCGCGTGTTCAATCGGATTGTGACGTTGAGAGACTCGTGGGCGAAGTTGGAGAAGCAAGCACTGCAAGGCAAATAGGCGCCCGGTCGACGGTGTGTCACAGAGTTCAGGTCGACGCCGTGACGACGACCGGCGCACCGCGTTCGGCGCCAAGCCCCTCCGAGGCGCTGCCCTCGGCACGCGCGATCTCCAGCACCCCGAACGAGTTAATCAGCCCAAGGTAGTCCCCGGGCGTTGCCCGTCCGTAGGTCGGTTTGAGTGGCAGAACGTGGCCGGCGATATGCGCCACCGGCTGCGACAACGACGCCAGCATCGACTCGTCAATGTTGCTGATCAGGTTGCCGAACGAATCAATCGTAACGATGACGCCCGAGATCCTGGCTGGATCGGAGAGCTCCGGCGGATCGATCCAGCCCGGCGCCCAGTCCGACGTCCGCGAGCCCGTGTTCTCCGGGAGCAGGCGTCCCGCAGCAATCTCGGCCGCGACCGGCGCGAATACATCGCGTCCGTGGAACGTGAGGCTCGGCGTATCGAGTTTGAGTCCTCCCAGCCTGTCGAGATCCAGCGCGTAAATCTTGGCATCGTCGTTCGCGGTCAGCAGGGGTTCGAGTAGGCCGTTGTCCGGCGCAAGAAAAACGTGATTGTCGGTTTCGACGACGATAATGCGCCGTTCCGTGCCCACGCCGGGGTCGACAATCGCAAGGTGCACCGTACCGGGCGGAAAGTACTGATAGGCGCGCGACAGCCAGAAGCCTGCCTCGGGTGGCCAGTGTGCCGGAATCTCGTGCCCCAGATCGACAATCCTGGCGCCGGGAAAGCGGCTGAGGATGACTCCTTTCATCACACCGGCGAAGGGGCCTTTGTGGCCGAAGTCAGTGGTAAACGTGATAACGCCCGAGGGCTGCATTGGCGATCTCCGGTCAGAGGTGCTGAATTCTAACCGATACGCCGGGCGCGACCGTAGCCAGCGAACATCAGCCGGCCGCGGCAAGCGCCTCCTGGCGCCGCTGGTACGTTGCCTTCGCCCAGTAGATAAACACGGTATCGATCATCGCGATCGCCACCTTGAAGGCGTACTTGACTCCGCCGAGCGCCAGCGCGGTCTTGAGATCGACCGTCCCCCACCAGACGACAAGGGAATACAGAACGGTGTCTACGATCTGCGACGACATGGTGGAAAGGTTATTGCGCAGCCAGAGTCGCCCCTCGCCGGTGCGCTGCTTGATCTGGTGAAAGATCCAGACGTCGAATGACTGACTGATCAGGTAAGCAAGCAACGAGCCAATGACGAATCGTGGCGAGAACTTCAGGATTGTTTCGAAGGCCTCGTGGACTTCGCGGGGAAAGTCTCCGGCAATGCGCTGCGAGGGCTGGTACATGAGCGCGAGACTGAGCATCACCAGGACGATGATGCTGACCACGAAACCCATGCGCACAGCCTTGTTTGCTTCGGCCCGTCCGTAGTTTTCCGACAGGACATCCGTCGCGAAGAAGATGCTCGAATAGAAGATGACCCCCATGCTCGTCTGGAACCCGAAAATGACGGTGAGCTTGGGGCCTTGCAGGTTCGCAAGAAGAATGGCGGTCGCAATGGCGACCTGCAGGCCGGCCTTGCCGAAGAAGCGATAAAGCAGGACGGTGAAGCCGAGATCCGCGACCAGCGTTGTCAGCCAGAGTGCCTCCTGGTTCAGGAGGAAAAAGTCTTGGATGAAACCCGGAGTCACGACCTGTCGACCGGATTCACGCGGCGTTGGCGAACCGGTCCAGATGCAGGTCGGCGTTACCGAAGAGCGTCTCGATGACGCTGTGTCGCTTGAAGTAATGCGCGATGTCGAGTTCCCAGGTTACGCCCATGCCACCGTGCAACTGCACGGCTTCCTGAGCGACGGTTTTCCCGGCAGTACCGACCTGGTACTTCAGCGCGCTGATGGCCTCCGATGCCTGGGGGCTGCCGTCCTCCTGCAGCATGACCGTCCAGTAAAGCAGGGATCGCGTTTGCTCACAGAGCATCAGCGTCTCCACCATACGATGCTGCAGAGCCTGGAAGCTGCCAATGGGCACGCCGAACTGAACCCGGCTTTTCGAGTAATCGACGGTCTTGTCGTGCATGGTCTGCATGATGCCGAGTGCCTCGGCACACACCGCAAGCGTCGCTTCGTCAACAGTCTCCGCCAGAGCCGGGAAGCCGGCACCAACACCGCCGAGTACGGCTGAAGCCGGAACCCGCACATTGGTCAGGGTCACTTCGGCGGCGCCCTGTGCATCAACCGTCTTGTAGCCGTTGATCGCAATGCCTTCGGCGTCGGCCGGGACGACAAACAGGGTAATTCCGTCTTCGTCCGCCTGTTCGCCGGAGGTTCGCGCCGGGACGATCAACGTGTCAGCACTTCCGCCGTTCAGGACGAGGTTCTTCTGACCGTTGATGACAAACTCGTCGCCGTCGGCGGTTCCGGTGGTGCAAATGTCCGCGAGTGCGTAGCGTGCCTGTGGCTCGGCAAAGGCCAGGGCCAGTTGCCGTGACCCGTCAATGATTCCGTCGATCAAGAGGCTTCGCTGATCTCCCGTCGACGCCCGCTTTATCACTCCGCCCGCGAGAACGACATTCGCAAGGAAAGGCTCCACGACGAGTCCTCGCCCGAGTTGTTCCATGATCAGCATGAGCTCAACGGCACCTCCGCCGAAGCCGCCATCGGCCTCATCGAATAGCATCGCTGTCCAGCCGAGCTCGGCAAACGTCGCCCAAACGTCCGCATCAAAGTCGGCGTCGCCCTCGACGATCTTCATGCGCCGCTCGAAGTCGTAGTCGTTGTCGATGTAACGCATGACGCTGTCGGCCAGCATCGCCTGTTCGTCAGTGAAGGAAAAGTCCATAGCGTGATTCCCGGGTCTTCGCGGGCTCGTCAGAGCCCGAGCACGTGTTTGGCGATGATGTTCTTCTGGATCTCGTTCGAGCCGCCGTAGATGGACGTTTTGCGGCCGTTGAAGTACGTCAGCGACGTGTTCGTTTCGCTGCCGAATCCAATTCGGTCATCGACCGGGAATTCGGGTGCGTACTGTTCGGGTACATAGGGCAACGCGTAGTAGCCGGCGGCCTCCATGTACAGCGCATCGAGCGCCTGCTGGATTTCAGTACCCCGAATCTTCAACAACGATGACTCCGGTCCGGGGGCATTGCCAACGGCGACGGCTGCAAGTGTTCGAAGCTCCGTGTACTCCAGCGCCTTCAACTCGATTTCGAGTGCGGCCAGTTTGCGTCGGAAATGAATGTCATCAATCAATGGCGGTGCGCCGTGAACGGCGTGCGAAGCACGCTCACGCAGTCCGCGGAGCTTGTATCTCGAACGCGCGACGCCCGCGATATTTGTGCGTTCGTGCTCGAGCAGCACCTTGCCATAGGTCCAGCCGCGGCCTTCCTCGCCGACCAGGTTGTCGATTGGCACACGCACGTTCTCGAAGTGGACTTCGTTTACCTCGTGCTCGCCCTCGATCGTGATGATGGGCCGCACCGTCACTCCCGGGCTTTGCATATCCACCAGGATGAAGCTGATGCCTTCCTGCCGGCGGGCGACGTCACTCGACGTACGCACAAGGCAGAAAATCCAGTCGGCCCACTGTCCAAGCGTCGTCCACGTCTTGGTGCCGTTAATCACGTAGTGGTCGCCGTCGCGGTCAGCCCGGGTCTTCAAAGACGCCAGATCCGAGCCGGAGCCCGGCTCCGAGTAGCCCTGGCACCACCAGACATTGCTTTCGAGAATGTCGGGGAGGAAGCGCTGCTTTTGCGCTTCCGTGCCGTAGGTATAAACGATCGGACCCACCATCTTTACGCCGAACGGAATCATGTCCGGCGCATTCGCGTTCGCCATTTCGTTGGCGAAGATGTACCGCTGCATGGGGGTCCAGCCCGTTCCACCGTATTCGACCGGCCAGTTGACGGCGGCCCAACCCTGCTCGTGCAGAATCTTCTGCCAGCGCACGTAATCGTCGCGAGTCAGGCTGGCGCCGGAGTCGGCTCGCGCCTTGATATCCGCCGGGAACTTCTCGGTGAAAAACGATCTCACTTCCTGCTGGAACGCGAGCTCTTCTTCGCTGAAACTGACGTGCATAGGGATGCCTGCTGTGTATCGTTGGCGTTGCGCAACCAGCCGTAGCGCGGCGCCTTGACCTGGGAGTTTTCGGGACGATGACCGCACGCGACGAGAGTCGGGCGGTGTGTGATTTGCCGGCAGTATAGCGATCTATGTTGCGCTGCACAATAGACGCCCCGAGAGGCTCAAGGCCGCGTGTTGTCGGGATTGCCGCCAAGCATATCAGCGTAACAACCTAACCCTTGCGCCCGCGATTCGGGCACAATGCGCGAATGACAGAACGGCCGGAAAACTTGCCAAAAGGATCGACTGACGGGCCGCTCGACCGATTGAATCGGCCGATGCGAGACCTGCGGATTTCACTGCTGGACCAATGCAATTTCCGCTGTCCCTACTGCATGCCGGAGGCCGAGTTTCATAAGGACTATGCGTTTCTGTCACGACGTCAGCGGCTCACCCACGACGAAATCGTGCGGCTCGCGGGAATCGCGGTCAATCTTGGAGTCACCAAGTTACGGCTGACCGGCGGCGAACCGCTGCTCGACAAGCAGGTGGCGGACCTCGTTGGACGGCTGGCCGGAATTGACGGCGTCGACGACCTGGCCCTGACGACGAATGCCATGCTCCTGGCACCCGTGGCGCAGCGACTTGCGGACAACGGCTTGCACCGGGTTACCGTCAGTCTCGACAGTCTTGATCCGGATGTTTTCGCCACGATGAGCGGTGGACGTGGGGATCTTGATCAGGTGCTTGCCGGCATCGACGCGGCGGAGCGTGCCGGACTCACCCCGATTAAGATCAATGCGGTCGTCCAACGCGGCGTCAACGATCACACCATCCTCGATCTACTGGAGCATTTCCGGGGCACGCCGCACATCGTTCGGCTAATCGAGTACATGGACGTCGGCAATCGCAACAACTGGCAAAGCGAGCAGGTTCTGGCGGCGAAGGACATGCTCGAAATGATCAGTCGGCAGTGGCCTGTGCGGCCAATCGATCCCAGCTACCCCGGTGAGGTCGCTCGCCGCTACAAGTACCTGGACGGGCAGGGCGAGCTCGGTTTCATCACTTCGGTCAGTGCACCGTTTTGCGGCAGCTGCAGCCGCGCCCGCCTGTCCGCCGATGGCGTGCTGTACACGTGTCTCTTCGCCAATACCGGGACGAGTCTTCGCGATCCGCTGCGCGCTGGCGCCACTGATGAAGAGTTGGCCGACTTGTTGTCCCGAATCTGGCTCGGGCGTGCGGATCGTTACAGCGAGCTTCGTCAGCCGGAGAAGACCCGTGAGCACGTTCTCAAGAAAGTCGAAATGTACCGCGTCGGAGGTTGAAGCGGGTGGGTGATTTCAGTCATATAGACGCTGCAAATCGTCCGACGATGGTTGACGTCAGCGATAAGACAGCAACCGATCGGACGGCACACGCGAGAGCCGTCGTGGAATTCCCAGACGACGTGGCATCGCGCCTTGTCGACGGCGATATTCAGACCAAGAAGGGTCCGGTGTTCGCCACCGCCATCGTGGCAGGTGTCATGGGGGCCAAGCGTACCCATGAACTCATACCTTTTTGTCATCCGCTTGGGCTGGACAGCTGCAAGATTTCGATCGAACTCGAGGATGAATGCCGAGCCGTTATTGATTGCGTGTGCAAGATTCATCACAAAACCGGCGTCGAGATGGAAGCGCTGACCGGGGCTACGGTCGCCGCTTTGACCGTCTACGACATGTGCAAGGCCCTGTCACACGACATCCGGGTGGTCGAGACCTGCCTGATGGCGAAGACGGGCGGCAAACAGGACTTTCAGCGTGGCTAGCGGACGACCGGTCTGGGGTCTTGTGCTCGCGGGCGGACGTAGCCGACGCATGGGCAGCGACAAGGCCTTGTTGCAGAAAGACGGGCGAACGCAGCTCGAACGTACCGTTGACCTGCTCTCGCGGCATCTCGATAAGGTCTTCGTTTCCGCGCGCTCGGATCAGGCCGATGAGGCAGAGCGGGCTCGCTTCGAGCAGATAACGGATCGCTACGATGATCTCGGCCCGGTCGCGGGTATTCTCTCGGCGATGGAAACGTACCCCGAGGTGGACTGGCTCGTCGCGGCGTGCGACTTGCCAAACGTCGACGATCGAAATGTGCGAGACCTGCTTTCGGCGCATACCGGGAAACAGCCATTCGTTGCGTTTGCGAGCAGCTACGACGGCCTGCCAGAGCCGTTGTTCGCGATTTACGGAACGGGCGCCGAAGCTGTTGTCTCCGGCTTTGTTGCTGACGGCATTCGGTGTCCGCGAAAAATGATCATTCGCTCGGAGGTGCCCTTACTCGATCAGCCGGATCGGGCATCTCTCGACAACGTCAATGCTCCGCAAGACCTGGCAGGCAGCGGAGCCCGCATTGCCAACTGACATCGAAATCGCATGAAACAGATCACCGTTCGTTACTTCGCGTCGTTTCGCGAATCGGCAGGCATGGATACCGAATCGCTCGAGACCGAAGCGGTCACCGCCGGAGACCTGTTCCGGGCACTCGCGCACCGACACGGTTCGTCCGAGCCCCTGGGTCATTGCAAAGTCGCAATCAATGATGAGATGGCCGGGTGGGATGACGAGGTCAATGACGGCGATACCGTGCTTCTTTTTCCGCCGGTGGCCGGGGGCTGACCATGATGCGCATGGTGACAACGACCATTGACGTCGAAGCACTCCGAAACGAGCTTGTCGATCCCGCGGCCGGCGCCTACGCAGGGTTCGAAGGGTGGATCCGAAACGTCAATGAAGGGCACGACGTGTTGCGCCTCGAATATGAGGCTTACGAACCCCTTGCGGTTAGCGAAGGCGAGAAGGTCATCGCCGAGGCGCGCGAGAAGTTTCCACTTCTGCACGCGCACTGTGTGCACCGAACCGGAATGCTGGAAATCGGTGAGTGTGCGGTGTGGGTAGGCGTGTCGGCCGGTCATCGTGACGAAGCATTCCTCGCCTGTCGCTACATCATCGATCAGGTCAAGGTCAGGCTGCCGATCTGGAAAAAAGAGCATTACGCGAACGGCGATTCCGGCTGGGTGAACTGCGAGCGCTGCGCTGCGCACGCGTGATGGCGAGGGCGTCAGGCCTCACGTCTGTCCAATTCCTCCAGAGCAGCATGCGTGTCCACGTCGAATTCAGCGTTGGGAATGGCGACGCTGGCCGCCTCGTGCCTATGTCGGGCAATGATCGGGTACGCACCCTGGTCACCTTCAAGCTCGAGCAGTTCGCCAAACAGGCGGCGCGGAAAAATCGCCGGCGGCGTCAGCCGGGACGCAGCCTGGCTGCACGCGATGCGTTCGGGGTTTTTTGACCAGACAGTGATGAGCTGCGTCAGGTCATTGGCGTCGACCAGCGGCTGGTCGCCCAGCAACAGCAGAATTCCGTCAGCCGCAGCCGGAAGAACCCGAACGGCGGCAACAATGGAACTGGACAATCCTTCGGCATAGCGATCGTTCAGAAGCAGAAAACCCTGCAGCGGTCCGCAGGCCTCCTGTACCCGCTGCCAGTCATTCCCGGTAACGAGCATCGTCCTTTCGTTGCAGACAGCTTCCGCTGCCCGCACTGCGTGGCAGACCAGGGGGCGGTTGCGGAATTCGGCCAGCTGTTTTGTGGCACCAAAGCGCCGCGATCGACCCGCGGCGAGGACCGCGGCGTAGAGCGACAGGTCGGCACCGTTGCTTATGGCATTCATTGCCTGAGTATCTGGCGGTAAATGTACGCTGACAACCCTGCCGGGGCCTTGTTAACACAAGCTATTGCCGCGCAAATCTGCTAAAACACCTCGCTGTCCGAATGGATTTGCGCAAGCGGCGAAATAAAGGGACGCAGGACCGTGAAGGAAATCAGAACCATTGAGGAAGCCAAGGCGCTCGAGGGCGTCGAAGTCGGTGTATCCGACTGGGTTGTCCTGGATCAGGAACGAATCAACCGGTTTGCCGAAGCGACTGACGACTTTCAGTGGATTCACGTCGACGCGGAACGGGCAGCGCGCGAACTGCCCGCCGGCAAGACTATTGCGCATGGTTATCTCACGCTGTCGCTGATCCCGGCGTTGACGAACAACTTCGTTCGGGTTCGCAATCTCGAGCGGGCCATAAATTTTGGCAGCAACAAAGTGCGGTACTACGCCATGGTGCCGGTCGGTTCGCGCGTGCGAGCGAGAACGGTGTTGCTGCAAGCCAGGAAGCGCGGGAACGCGTTGCATCTGACCTCGCGGACAACCGTCGAGATTGAAGGCGAGCGAAAACCTGCCTGCGTGGCCGAGACCATAGGCGTATTCTTTCAGCGGGCTGATCAAGACTGATCGGCGCTCGGGCGAGCAAAACGACGAAAGACCAGAGCGGGGGAGCGCATGGAAGGGAAAGGCTTGCTAGGTATCCTGATACTCATCGGCGATATCTACGCCGTCCTGCAGATTTTCGAGAGTGGCGCGTCGACCATGCGAAAGGCGGTCTGGATCGCACTGGTCGTCCTTTTGCCGTTCATCGGCCTGGTTATCTGGTATCTGTTCGGGCCTAAGAAAAGCCCGTCGTAAAACTCGACTTCTCGTACAGCGTTCCTTGGCTGATTAAGAAAAACAAAAGGGGGGGCAATGAAAGCACTCATGATGGATATGCCGCTGCTAACGTCGGCAATCGTTCGGCACGCGGAAAGGAATCATCCAAATTGTGAAATAGTGTCGGTGACCGTGGACAATCCGCTGCATCGGTACACTTACAAGGACTGCTTTCGCCGAACCCGGCAATTGGCGAATGCGCTTGAGGGGCTCGGGCTTAGGCAGGGCGACAGGGTTGCCACGCTGGCCTGGAACGATTACCGGCACATGGAGGCGTACCACGCCATCGGCGGGGCCGGCTTCGTTTGTCACACGATCAATCCGCGGCTGTTTCCCGAACAGGTCGCCTTCATCATCAATCATGCCGAAGACCGATTCGTGATGGTCGATGTACTGGTGCTCCCGCTGCTCGAGAAGTTGAAAGAACACATCAAGGGCGTTGAAGGGTTTATCGTCATGACCAGCGAGGCGGCGATGCCGGAGACAAGCCTCGACAACGTCATGTGCTACGAGACCCTGATTGCCGATGAGAGTGACGAGTACGACTGGCCTGTACTCGATGAGAACGCCGCGGTTGCGATGTGCTATACCTCGGGTACGACGGGCGACCCCAAAGGTGTTGTCTACAGTCATCGCTCCCAGGTGCTGCACGCTTACGCAAGTATTACGACCGACGCGACTGGCATTTCCAACGGCGACGTAGTGCTACCTGTTGTGCCGCTCTTCCATGTCAATGCGTGGGGAATCCCGTACTCAGCTCCGATGGTGGGCGCCAAGCTCGTATTCCCTGGTCCCAAGATGGGTGACGGTGAAACGCTTCATAAGCTCATGGAGTCGGAGAAAGTGACCATGGCGATGGGCGTCCCCACGGTCTGGACAGCCTTGTTGCAGCACCTCGAGACGTCCGGCGGGACGTTGTCCACGGTGAATCGCACGCTCATCGGCGGTGCCGCCGTGCCGGAATCGATGATTCGCGAATTCCGCGACAAGCACGATGTTGAGGTCTGCCAGGGTTGGGGCATGACCGAGATGAGTCCCATCGGCACGGTCGGCACGTTGAAAGCCGGCATGGAGGAAACACTCAGCGCCGATGAGCTGGTGACGGTCAGGGCGAAGGCCGGCAGGGGCCTCTTCGGCGTGGAAATGCGCATCGTCGATGACGACGGCAACGAATTGGCGTGGGATGGAGAAAAGGCCGGTGCCCTGCAGGTACGTGGCCCCTGGGTCTGCAGTGACTACTATCGCCTGGAAGGTAGCGCAGGAACGCATACGGACGACGGCTGGTTCGAAACCGGCGACGTCGCCAAAATCGACGCGGACGGCTATCTACAAATTACCGATCGCACCAAGGATGTCATCAAGTCGGGCGGCGAGTGGGTAAGTTCGATCGACGTAGAGAACGTGGCAACCGGGCACCCGGCCGTCGCGCACGCTGCAGTGATCGGTGTCCAGCACTCGAAGTGGAGTGAGCGTCCGCTGCTGATCGTCGTGCCGAAGGAAGGCGAGTCTCCCGAGCCGGCCGACATACTCAAGTTCTTTGATGGCAAGATCGCAACCTGGTGGGTGCCGGACGATGTGGTCTTCATCGATGAAATGCCACTGACCGCGACCGGCAAGATCAAGAAGATCGACCTGCGTGAACGATTTGCGGACTACCGGTTACCCACCGATACGTGAATTGATACATCGGCCCTTGCGGTTTCGACTGGAACGATGAACCATACCGGCTTCGCTACGTGAGGGTTCCCCCAGATGTCTGATGCGCTGCGCCTTTTCGGCACTCGTGCGATCGTTACCTCTGCCGCCGACGGCATCGGTGAAGCTATCGTGCGTATTTTCGCCAAGCAGGGGGCGGAAGTTATCGCCGTCGACAAGGCTGATTCCGGCATCGAAAACCAGTTTCGCACGCTTCGGACTGTGACTCCGGTCAAGAACTCGTTGTCAGACCCGCAAAGCTTCAACGACGTCGTCGACCGCGCGGTTGATCAGTTCGGCGGCCTGGATGTCATTATCAATAACGGGTTTCTACAGCCAAAGACACCCATCAGCGATGAGGACTCGACGGAGCTGGATGGCTGGCTCGAGCGACGCATACGTACCTTCTCGTCACTGGCACGCGCGGCGTTGCCCTATCTGGAAAAAAGTCCGGCTGGCCGTATCGTCAACCTCGGGTGCCTGCGCAGTGCGTTCACGTTGGATGGCGTGCGGGCCTACCGTCGTTCCGAGCAGGCCCTGGCTGAGCTGACCGTGTCTCTGGCAGAGGAGGCCGGTGGGGACGGCATAAACGTTACCTACCTGCAGCCGGGCGCCATCATGACGCACGACAGTCGCCGCGTATTCCGCAGCGACAAGGACCTTCGCGATCACTGCATCAAGAACTCTGCGGCCGGTCGCGTCGGGGAGCCCGTCGATATCGCCAAAGTCGTACTGTTTCTGGCGAGCGACGATTCAGTGTTCGTAACCGGCACCGGCGTGATCGTCGACGGCGGCGCACGCTCCCGGCTCTAAGTTCCAGCAAGATGCATGCTGTCCTCGCAGACCTGATCCATCTGCTGCGACTCGAGCGAATCGAAGACAATATCTATCGCGGTGAGAGTCGTGACATCGGGAGTGCCCAGGTGTTCGGTGGCCAGGTCGTCGGCCAGGCACTGTCGGCCGCCTATTTCACTGTGGAAGACCGACTTGCCCATTCGCTGCATGCCTACTTTCTTCGACGCGGAGATATGGAGGCGCCGATCGTCTATGAGGTTGATCGGGCCAGGGACGGTGGCAGTTTCTCAGTGCGCCGCGTCGTAGCGATTCAACACGGCCGACCGATTCTGAATCTTGCCGCTTCGTTCCAGAAGCGCGAGGAAGGTATTGCGCACCAGGCTGAAATGCCTGACGTGGCGGGTCCCGACGGTCTGGCAGACGTGACCGACGTTCCGGAAGACGTACTCTCGCGTATTCCGCAAAAGATGCGCCGCTTCCTCACGCACGAAAGGCCCTTCGAGTTTCGTCCTGTCGAGCCTGTCGACTTCGCACGGTCCGAACGGCGTGACGCTGTGAAGCATGTTTGGATCAGAGCCGTTGACACACTGCCGGACGACCTGAAATTGCATCAGACCTTGCTGGCCTACGTGTCTGACTATGAGCTGCTGGGCACCGCAACCTTGCCGCACGTATTGCCGTTTGCCGAGCGGCGTGTGCAAATGGCCAGTCTGGACCACGCACTCTGGTTTCACCGGGCGTGCCGCGTCGATGAGTGGCTGCTGTACGCCATGGACAGCCCGAATGCGCACGGTGCGCGCGGGTACTCGCGTGGGCAAGTGTTCAACCAGGAGGGGACGCTGGTCGCATCGACAGCACAGGAAGGGTTGGTGAGAGTGCTCGATGCTGATGGGCCTTCGCCTCGGCCATCGGATCCGCGCCTGCAGGTATAGCGTTTCAGGCGTTTCCCGCAGCGTCCGCGGGAGCCAGCCCGGCAAGGTAACGCCGACTTTGCTCGACGTACACTGCCGCAGAACCCTGCAACATCGCGAGCTCGTCTTCGCCCAGCTCGCGCACGACCGTTGCCGGTGAGCCCATCAGCAAGACACCGTCGGGGAACGACTTGTTCTCGGTGACCAGCGTATGTGCGCCCACGACGCAATTGTTGCCGATCACGGCACGGTTGAGGATCGTGCTGCCGATGCCGATGAGCGAGTTGTCGCCAATCGTGCAGCCGTGCAGCATCGCGCGATGGCCGATTGTGACGTTAGCGCCAACCGTCAGTTGCAGGCCTGGATCGGTATGCAGGATTGCGCCGTCCTGCACGTTGCTGTTCGCGCCGATGCGGATCCAGTCGTTGTCACCGCGTAGCACGGCGTTGAACCAGATACTCGCGCCAGGCGAGAGATGAACCTTGCCGATGACGGACGCATTGTCCGCGATGAAGTGATCCGTACCTTCCAGAACCGGCTGACTGTCGCCCAGGCGAAAGATCACTTGGCCTTGCCCTGGGCGGCAACCGCCGCAGCGGCGGCGGCAACCACGTCAGGATCACCGAGGAACTCGCGCGATAGCGGCTGCAGGTCACCATCGAGCTCGTACAGCATCGGGATGCCAGTGGGTATGTTGAAGCCGGTGATGTCTTCGTCCGACACGTCGTCGATCATCTTGACCAACGCACGCAGGCTGTTGCCATGGGCTGCAATCAGCACGTTCTGGCCGGCGTTCAGGCGCGGCGCGATGTCTTCTGCCCAGCAGGGCGCCACTCGCTCAAGCGTGGTCGCCAGTGATTCGGTCGCCGGCAGGTTTTCTATCCCCGCGTAGCGAAGGTCATGTGCCGGATGCCGATCATCGTCGGTCTCGAGCTCTGGCGGTGGCGTTGCATAACTGCGGCGCCATATGTGCACCTGCTCGTCGCCGTACTTGGCGGCCGTTTCGGCCTTGTTCAAACCCTGCAGCGCACCGTAGTGCCGCTCGTTCAGGCGCCAGTCTCGATGCACCGGGAGCCACATGCGATCCATCTCGTCCATGATGATCCACAGCGTGCGGATGGCTCGCTTGAGGACGGACGTGTAGGCGACATCGAACTCGAAGTCGAGTGCGCCGAGTACCTTGCCGGCGTCGCGAGCCTCCTGGCGGCCGGTATCGGTCAGATCCACGTCTGTCCAACCGGTGAAAAGATTTTTGAGATTCCAGTCACTCTGGCCGTGACGGCACAGAACCAGTTTGCCCGGCATGTTGCCTCCCTGTGATGGCAAATTGAAAGTGGGTCGTCGCGTCTGCGCCCGAAGGTCCTATTCAGCGACGATGCGTCGCAGCTCCTGTGCAGCGACGGAAAGCGTTGCGAAATCGACTTCTTCGCGCAGCTGCATCTCCCGCAGTATGCCATCGAACTTGGAGATGCTGGCGGCATTCTGCTGACTCCATTTGTCGAACAAGCGAGTTGGGGCCGTTCGACTGCGACTCTTCAACAGACGGCTCGCCAGTTCGCGACGAACGGCATAGAACTCGTCACGCAGGTTGCCTCGGGCGATCGCCTGCCAGCGACCTTCTACCTCGAGATTCTCGACACAGCGGTGCAGCCAGACGACGCCAAGCCTCTGGCTGAGGTTTGCGTACATCTTCGCGGTTTCGAGCGGTTCGCGCTTGAAGGTCGCCGATAGATCCGCGATGTCCAGGCCGCCTCGCGTTAACAGCAGGCCGGCCATCTTCTTCGCGAGATTTTCGGGCACACCTTTATCCAGCAGATCCTGCGTGGCGAGCTTCTGCCGCTCTCGTCCGGCGCCAACGACAATACTGTTGGCGCGCGTGTACACCGTACGCATCCCCGGCCGAAGGTGGTCAACCGCTTCGAGGATGTCGAGGTCGTCACCGTAACGGTCGATCAGCCAAAAGCACGCGTGACGCAGAATTCGGCTGACTTCGAACATCATGTGATGCTGGAGCGAGGCAGGAATCTGGTTATCGAGCGCTTCGATCATCTGCCAAATCTGGCTGGCCTGGCACAATTCACGGGCAACGACATAGGCACGCGCCACCGTGAGCACGTTGGCGCCAGTGTCCTGCTGCATGCGCCGAACGAATGCCGGGCCCATGCGATTGACGATGTTATTGGCGATCAAGGTCGCGAGAATCTCGCGACTTAGCCGATGGCCGGGCAGCAAGTCCTTATAGCGCTTACGGAGTACCTGCGGAAAATAGCGCTGTGGATCCATTGCCAGGAAGTCATCCAGGCTTTGTTCCGATGCTGTCAGCCCGTTGTACAGGTCGATTTTTGCGTAACTCAGGACCACAGCAATTTCCGGGCGAGTGAAGCCCTGCTTCAGCCGTCTGCGTTCCTCAATTTCGGCTTCGTCCGGAAGAAACTCGATATCGCGGTCGAGCAGCCCCGTACGTTCAAGGTTAACGATCAGTCTCGCAGTTTCCGCCAGTCGCTCGATGGCACGTGCTTCCATCATGCTTATAGCCTGCGTCTGCAGGTAGTTGTTGCGAAGCACGAAATCGGCAACGTCATCGGTCATCTCGACCAGCAGTTTGTTGCGGCTGGCGCGGGTTAGCCGCCCCTGCCGTTCCGCTTCGCCGACCAGGATCTTGATGTTGACCTCGCGATCCGAACTGTCGACGCCCGCAGAGTTATCGATGAAGTCCGTGTTTATCCGGCCGCCATTGAGGCTGTACTCGATGCGCGCGAGCTGGGTCAGCCCCAGGTTGCCGCCTTCGCCGACGACTTTGCAGCGCAGCTGATTGCCGTTGACGCGTACGTCGTTGTTTCCGCGGTCACCGGCGTCGCTGTCGCTCTCATGACTCGCCTTCACGTAGGTGCCAATGCCGCCATTCCAGAGCAGGTCGACCGGCATGCAAAGAATCGCTTTGATGAGTTCGTTCGGCTGCACTCGCGCGGTACTAATATCCAGCAGCTTGCGAGCCTCGGCAGACAGACTGATCTCCTTGGCCTTGCGCGAGAATACGCCGCCGCCCTTCGAGATCAATGACTCGTTGTAGTCCGTCCAACGGGAACGTGGCAGTTTGAACAGTCGCTGACGCTCCCGATAGCTTCTGGCTGCGTCCGGTTTCGGGTCGATGAATATGTGTTCGTGGTTGAACGCCGCCACGAGTTGTATCTTTTTCGAGAGCAACATGCCGTTGCCGAACACGTCGCCGGACATGTCGCCGATACCGGCGGCCGTGAACAGGTCCTTTTGTACGTCGACGCCCTGTTCCTGGAAGTGACGCCGCACGGCCTCCCAGGCGCCGCGTGCGGTGATGCCCATTTTCTTGTGGTCGTAGCCCGCGGAGCCTCCGGACGCAAAGGCATCGTCGAGCCAGAAGCCATAGTCTGCCGAGATCCCGTTGGCGATGTCAGAGAACGTTGCCGTCCCCTTGTCGGCAGCAACCACGAGGTAGGGGTCATCGTCATCGCGGCGCAGTACGTTGTCGGGTGGCAGAACCTTGCCGTCTACGACGTTGTCGGTGACGTCGAGCAAGCCTGAAATGAACGTTCGGTAACAGGCAATGCCGGTTTGCATGATCGCTTCGCGGTCATCCTCGGGGAGCTTCTTTGGTACAAAGCCGCCTTTTGCGCCGGTGGGAACAATCACCGTGTTCTTGACCACCTGGGCCTTCATCAAACCCAGTACTTCCGTACGGAAGTCCTCGCGACGGTCGGACCATCGAAGGCCGCCGCGGGCAATGCTGCCGCCGCGAAGATGTACGCCTTCGACATCCGTCGAATACACAAAGATCTCGAATTTGGGCCTGGGTAGAGGCATGCCCGGAACCCGCGAAGGGTCGAGCTTGATCGAGATGTAGTCCTTGTACTGCCCGTCCGGTGCCGTTTGGTAGAAGTTCGTCCGAAGCGTGGCGTCGACGACGCCGGCGAAAGCCCGCAGTATTCGGTCTTCGTCAAGCGTCTTCGCGTTCTTCAGCCCGGTCTTGATCGCGCTGCGAATTTTCTTGTACTCGCGTTTGCGTTTTACCGGGCTGAAACTCGTATCGAAGTAGTTCCGGAACTGGGCAACAAGCGCTCTCGCCAGCTTCGGATGACCGGCCAGAACGTCCTCGAGATAGTCCTGGCTGAACGGGATCCGGAGCTGTTGCAGATACTTGCCGTAGCAACGCAGGAGCGACACTTCGCGCCAGGGTAACCCGGCCGCAAGGACGAGGCGGTTGAAGCCGTCGTTCTCGGCTTGCCCGGTGACGACCTTATCGAAGCACTCCTCGAAGCGTTTGGACACCGCGTCGATGTCGAGATTCGCGCACTCCGCATACCGAAGTTCGAAGTCCTGTATCCAGAACGGTTCGCGATCCTGGAGCGTGACCTTGTAGGGTCGTTCTCCGTAGACCTCGACGCCCATGTCCTCGAGAATCGGCAGGACCTTTGACAGACGAAACGGCTCGCCGGGACGGAACGTGCGGAAGTTGAGCTGGTTCTCCGCGGAGTCGGTTTCACGGTGGAACAACAGGTAATTGTTGTGTTCGCCGCGCAGCAACCCGTCGAGCCGCTTGACGTCAAGGCAGGCGACCGAAGGTTCGACGTCACCTTCATAGGCAGGCGGGAAGCTTTCCCCGAACGCCTTGAAGAGCTTGTGGCCTTCTTCGATACCAAAGCGCGCGTCCAGGCAGCTTCGCAGGCGGTCACGCCACGTCACAACGGCATCAGCGATCTCCTTTTCGATTGCGTCGATGCTGATGCGTCGCGTGTCCCCGACCTGGACGCGGACGATGATGTGCACGCGGGCAAGAAGCGAATCCGAAATCTCGACGCTGGTGTCGACGCCCGTGCCGCCGAACGAATTCAGCAAGATACGCTCAATGCGGCGCCGAACTTCTGTCGTGTACTTTTCGCGTGGCACGTAGATGATGCAGGAGTAGAAGCGCCGGAACGTATCGCGGCGAATGAACAACCGGACCTTGTGGCGCTCCTGCAGGTTGAGTATTCCCGACGTCGTTCTCGACAGGTCCTGCACTGAAGCCTGAAACAGCTCGTCCCGCGGAAAGTTGTCCAGAATGTGGATGAGCGATTTGCCCAGGTGACCGGCCGGATCGTATCCGGATCTTTCGACGACGCGACGAACCTTTAGTCGGAGAAGCGGAATGTTGCGAGGATTCTCGCTGTAGGCGATCGACGTAAACAGGCCGAGGAATCGCATCTCGCCAACCGGATTGCCTTCGTCGTCATACTTCTTGATGCCGACATAGTCGAGGTAGCTGTGTCGGTGCACCGTCGAGCGCGAATTGGCCTTGGTGATGACCAGCCAGTCTTTCTGTCGCGTGAGCCGCTTCATCTGCGTGGTCAGCCGGACCTCGCCGCCGCCGCGTTTTTCGTGCGCCAGGACGCCGAGCCCAGTGCCTTGAACCGGCTTTAGGAACATCTCGTCGCCGCGCGTTCGCAACTTGTACTCGCGGTAGCCGAGGAACGTAAAGTGGTCGTCGGCCATCCACTGCAGAAGCGCCTGGCTTTCCTTGCGCAACGCCGAATCGGCGCCCTGAGGTCCGTACTGGAGAATCTCGCGGGCCTCCAGCATCTTGATGCGCATTGCCACCCAGTCCCGAACGGCCAGACCTATGTCGCCAAGCGCGCGCAGGATCTCATTCTCGAGCAGCTTCAGCTCGTGTTTGTCGGTTTCCTTGTCGACCACGAAATGGACGTAGGATTCGAGGCGGCCCTCGTCACTGTCAAAGGGCAGAATCTCAGCGACATTGTGTTTGCCGTCTCGCTTGACGCGCAGAACCGGGTGAACCGTGATGTGAATATCGAGGTCGTGACGCATGATTGCCGCGGCGACCGAATCGACCAGGAACGGCATGTTGTCGTTGACCATTTCGACGATGGTGTACGACGACTCGAAGCCGTGTTTGTCCACCGTCGGATTGAAGATGCTGACCAGCGGCTGGCCCTTGCGTTTGCGTCGCCCGAGTTCGAGATGCGTCAGTGCTGAATGCGCCAGGCTCCGCGGCGAACGCCCCGCCATGTCCTCGTAGGGTACGTTGCGAAAGTACTCGCGCAGGTAGAGATTGATCTGGCTGCGATTCTTGAGGACGGTGGAATTGGGGCGCGTCGCGACGATGCGATCGATCAGTTGATCCCTGACGTCGCTTCGTCGCCGTTGCAGTTTCTTGGACACTTGCGATGCTCCGTTGACCCGTTGCGGAGTGCTGCGAACTCTATACCGGAATGGCTCGCATTGGCCAGCTTTTCGCCGCCTTTTTGCGGCCTCTCCGGGCCCGGGTTATCGGCTGGCGTATCAGTAAGTTAAGAGCAATGGTGCCGGCGATCGCAAGGGCGCCAAAAAGCGATCATTGACAGGGCTTCGGGGTGCGAAAGAATGGAAGCCCGAGCCGTCAGCGACACGCGCGATTCCGCTGAAGACGCTCTATGTCTGACGCCGTGGATCCGGACTATTCGTGATCCCTCGCGAAGAGTTGCGACTTCGCGTAGAGCTTGTCGATTACGCGATCGAGGACCTCGATTTCGTCGCCGGTCAGATTTTCGAGCAGATCTGCTTCCATGTTCAATGCGAGCGGGGCGATCTCGTCGTGCACGGCGCGACCCTTTTCGGAAAGGTTGAGAATCGACCTGCGTCTGTCTGCATCGGCGAACTCACGATCTATGACGCCACTCTTGATCAGTTTCGTCACCGCGCGGCTGACCGCCACCTTGTCCATAACCGTCCTCTCGGCGACTTCCACCGCGGATAAATCCGGAAATCGCCCGACGATTGCAATCACCCGCCACTCCGGAATCGACACCCCAAAGCGCTTCTCATAGATGCTTGCAATGGAATGGCTGACGGAATGCGAAAGGATCGCGAGTCGGTAGGGCAGGAAGTCCTCGAGGATCAGGTCTTGGCTCATAGTGCGTCGGGCAACGGAACTGGCAGAAAGACATAACCAGTATAACAACAGGCCGTATCGTCATGCCTGGCTGCACCGTTCCGAGTCAGGCGCGATGCGGTGCGGAAAGATACTCGGTGGATTGCATCTCGACCAGGCGGCTTGCAGTCCGCTCGAACTCGAAGGTCAGCTTCTCACCTCGGTACAACTGATCCACTGGCGCCTTCGCAGAGAGGATAAGCTTGACGCGTCGGTCGTATAGCTCGTCGATCAATGCGATAAATCGCCGGGCCTCGTTTTCCTGGTCCCGGTCCATGATCGGCACGTCTGACACCATGACGGTGTGACACAGGCGTGCCAGCTCGACGTAATCAGCGGCCGCCCTCGGGCCACCGCAAATCTCGTCGAAGCGGAACCACGCGACGCCACGGGCTGCACGTTCAGACCTTATGGGGCGCCCGAGAATTTCAATCACACGCCCTTCTTCGGCATCGCCGGAGGCGATCTGACGGAAGAAGCCACACAGTGCGTCGTGAACGTCTGGCTGATCCGACGACAGGAATGTGCCAGCCTGCTCCAGCAAACGCAGGCGATAGTCGGTGCCGCTGTCCAGTTCTATCACTGCCGTGTGTGTTTCGAGCAGGCGAATAGCCGGCAGGAAACGCTGGCGCTGCAAACCGTTCCGGTACAGATCACCCGGTGGCGAGTTCGAGGTAGCGACGAGCGTAACGCCGCGCGAGAAAAGTCCTTCCAGCAGTCGCCCCAGAATCATGGCGTCGCCGATGTCACTGACGAAGAACTCGTCGAAACACAGCACGCGCGTGTCGGCAGCGATGTCAGCGGCGACCCGATCGAGCGGGTCCTCGATATCACCCAGTGCTTTGAGCTGTTCGTGGACAAGGCCCATCAGCCGATGGAAGTGAAACCGTTTCTTCGCCTCGATATTCAGCGTCGAATAGAACATATCCATCAGGAAGGTCTTGCCGCGACCGACACCGCCCCACAGGTACAGGCCACGGAGCGGCTTCAGTCGCGGACTGCGGCCGAGTACCCTGTCCACAAGACCAAGTCGTGGCGCCGGTGCATGCACAATTTGTGACTGCAGCGATTCGAGAAAGGCGACGACCTGCCGCTGGGCCGGGTCGGCCTGCAGGTCGGTCGAACGCTTGTACGCCGCCTCGATACTCAATTGCGTGGCCTTGCGAGAGGTCGGTTGTTACGCGGGGCGCTTACTTCGGTTGCATCCGGATCGCACCGTCAATCCGAATGGTTTCGCCGTTCACCATCGTATTGCCGTAGATGAACGCGACCGTGTCTGCGTATTCCTCAGGTTTGCCAAGGCGCGGCGGGAAGGGCACCTGTTGTCCGAGCGACTCCTGTACGTCGTCGGGCATACCCGCGACCATCGGTGTGCGAAAGATCCCCGGAGCGACAGTGTTTACGCGGATGCCCATGCGTGCGAACTCACGGGCCAGTGGCAACGTCATGCCAACGACGCCGCCTTTAGAAGCCGAGTAGGCTGCCTGCCCGATCTGGCCTTCGAATGCCGCGATGGACGCCGTGCTGACGATGACGCCGCGCTCGTTGTTTTCATCCGGTTCGTTGTGCTGCATGACACTGGCGGCTTCCTTGGCAATCAGGAACGAACCCAGCAGATTGACCCGCAGCGTTGTCAGAAAGAACTCACCAGCCATTGGCCCATCGCGGCCCAGCGCGCGCGCCGCTCCAATTATGCCGGCGCAATTCACCGCCAAGGTAATGCCTCCCATCGATTCTGCGGCCGAGGCAATCGCCGCCTGAACCTGGGCCTCGTCGGATACGTCGGTTCGATAGAAGCTCGCGCGGTCGCCGAGCGCAGCTGCGCTGGCTGCACCCTGCTCGTCATTGAGGTCGAGAAGGGACACCCGACCGCCGGCCGCTATGATTCGTTCCGCGGTAGCAAGACCTAGGCCCGAAGCGCCGCCCGAGATAACGGCCTTCGCCTGAGAGATATCCATGCGTGTCCCCTTGAGTTGTGCGTCGCCTAGTTTACCCGTCGACGTGAATGGCGACAGCGACCGCTTCACCGCCGCCGAGACACAGCGACGCGATGCCACGTCCGCCGCCGCGCTGCCGTAGCGCATTTATAAGGGTAACGATGATACGCGCACCGGACGCCCCGATCGGATGACCAAGCGCACATGCGCCGCCGTTCACATTCACACGAGCTGCTTCGATGTTCAGGTCGTGCATTGCGGCCATCGTCACCACGGCGAACGCCTCATTGATTTCGAACAAATCAATATCGCTTGCTTTCAGGTCGAGATCTTTGAGCAGCGCCTGAATCGCGAATATGGGGGCGGTGGTGAACCATGCGGGGTCGTGGGCAAATCCGGAGTGCCCGAGGATTCGGGCGACCGGGTTGACCGCGTATTCGGCGAGCGATTGGTCGTTCATCAGGATCAGTGAGGCTGCGCCGTCGGAGATCGATGACGAGCTCGCGGCCGTTACGGTGCCATCCTTGGCGAATGCCGGGCGCAAAGCGGGGATCCGCTCGATATTCGCCTTGCGCGGCACTTCGTCGGTTACTACGACGGTTTCGCCGCTTCGCGTCAGCATGTGCACCGGGCTGATTTCAGCGTCGAAGCGGCCGGCTGCCGCCGCTTCCTGGGCTCGAGAGACCGAGCGAACTGCGAATTCGTCCTGTGCTTCCCGGGAGAAACCGTAACGCGTCGCCGTCGCCTCCGCGAAGTGCCCCATCATTTGTCCATCGAACGGGCTTTGCAGTCCGTCGTAGAACATATGGTCGAGGATTTCCTGGTGTCCCATTCGATAGCCGCTTCGTGCCTTCGGCATCAAATACGGCGCATTGCTCATGGATTCCATGCCACCTGCGAGCGCTGACCGAACAGTGCCGGCGCGGATGAGATCATGCGCAAGCATCAACGATTTCATGCCGGAACCGCACACTTTGTTGATCGTCGTTGCCGGCGTGCGTTGTGACAGACCGGCCTCGAGGATCGCCTGTCGTGCGGGCGCCTGCCCGAGCCCGGCGGGCAGTACACAGCCGATGATCGCCTCGTCGATGATGTCCGCGTCGACGCCGGCGTCCTGCAGTGCACCTCGCGTCGCTGCCGCAGAGAGAGCCGGAGCTGTGGCCGTACTTAGCTCGCCCTGAAAAGCGCCCATGGGTGTGCGACGTGCCGCTGCGATGTAGATGGAATCGTCGCTCATCGGGTTTCTGGATTTGTGCGATCGGACGGCCCTGTACCATGGCCAAGTGACCTTGGGCCCGCAATAACAGAAATGCGGTAGCAGAACTGCAGGTGAGTCATACAGCGGTTTCCAGGTCGGGCTCGTCCAGCACCATCAGGATACGTTCCCGGGCGAGGTTCGACAGTTCCCGAGCGCGGGCAAACGCCGGCTGCTCCGGTCCAATCGGTTCGAGGATGTCGATTTCCAGGTCGCCGCGGGAAGCGAGCAGGGTTCCGGACGGGAGAATTTTTCGCGAACCGTGTATGACGACCGGAACGACCGGTATGGAAGACTTGATTGCGCTGAGAAACGCACCAGGCCGGAAGCGACCGAGGCCCGGCTCAAGTCGGAAGGTGCCTTCGGGAAAAAAAGCCAGCGCCTCGCCATTGTTGGCGGCCCGCATGAGCGTTCGCGCGTCGCGCGCACTTGCTGAGGCTGCAAACCGCTCCACGAAACGCGAGCCGATGCGATTGAGCATGAAGCCAGCAAGCGGGACTTTCTGCATTTCGCTCTTGATGACGTACGAGAATCTGGGCGGCAACCAGGCCTGCAGTATCGGCCCGTCCAGGTAGGAGGCATGGTTGGCGACCACTACGCAGTGCTCGGTCGGAAGATTCTCGAGACCCCGAACCGTCACCCGGATACCGGCCAGGCGAAAGAACAGGCGGGCGAAGACGCTGACCCAATGTCGACGCCGGTCAAGCCCGGGCAGAATCGTCGCCGAAAGGAGCGCCGGAATCAGACACAGGATGAACGTCGTCCACGCGAAGCAGGCGTACAGATAATCGATCGGGCCAGGTCTGGCCTCCGGTTGTGTGACCGTCATCGTTCCGTCCGCAGGGCGCCTGATCTAGGCTCTATGGCAATCGAGGGCGAGAAGGTAGCGGTCGCCGGCCGATTTGCCAAGTCCCTGATTTCGAAGGCGCTGTCGTGACTTGTGTGACGCAGATCACTTTATGTCAACGCCACAAACGATTTGTGACAGCCATCACTCCGTCAGCTCTGGACTCTGTCCATACTTAAACGCTTGAAAAATCCGTCGTTTCGAGACATCTCGGTTGTAACCCGAAGCGCTCAGCCCGGCAGGCTCCACAACGCCGGCGAGACTGACGGTTGGCCGGGTTAGTCCGGAGGCATAACCGGGGCATCCCCCTTCAGGCAGGCTATGGCAAGCAATCAGGACACGAAGACCGAGACGACCACGCCCTCCAGTTCGGAACAACTGGTCGATCGATTCCTGGACGCAATCTGGATGGAGCGCGGACTTTCGGCGAACACGTTGGGTGCCTATCGCGCCGATCTCATGACGCTGTGGCGCGGTCTGTCCGAACGGAACATTCCGATCGAAGAGGCACAAAAGGCGGATCTCCTGGAGTTCATCGCCAAGCGTGTCGAGGGCGGCGCCAAGCCGCGTTCGACGGCTCGCCAGCTGTCGAGCTTCCGTCGCTTCTTCCGCTACATCATGCGCGAGGGCCTGCGGGACAATGACCCGACCGCTGACATCGAGATGCCGCGCATCGGACGGTCCTTGCCCAAGACGTTGACGGAAGAAGAAGTTGACGCCCTGCTGAACGCACCGAACACCGACGAGCCGCTTGGACATCGGGACCGTGCCATGCTCGAGCTCTTGTACGCCACGGGTCTGCGTGTTTCCGAGCTGATCAATCTCAAGCAGTCTCAGGTGAACTTCAACCAGGGCGTTCTGCGCATCGTCGGAAAGGGTGATCGGGAACGACTGATACCGCTCGGCGATGAGGCGCAGCGCTGGCTGCGTGACTTTATCGATGGCCCGAGGATGGAGATCCTGCTCGAGCGCCAGACTGATTATCTGTTCCCCACCCGGCGCGGCGATCGGATGACCCGCCAGGCTTTCTGGCACATCATCAAGCGTTACGCTCAGAAGGCGGGCATCGACAAGAAGCTTTCGCCGCACAGCCTGCGTCACGCTTTTGCGACACACCTTCTGAACCGGGGCGCTGATCTGCGTGTCGTGCAGCTGCTGCTCGGCCACAGCGACCTGTCGACGACCCAGATTTACACGCATGTCGCACGTGAGCGCCTGAAAGACCTGCACGAGCAGCACCACCCGAGAGGCTGACCGGCCTGGCTCGGTCGGTTCGACTGGCGGAACCCACTTACGCTCCCATGGTCGAATCTGGCAACATTCAGCCTACGGCGCGCGTCTGCGCGCATCACTCCGGCTATCCGGGAACGCCGACATGATCAAATCTACACTGCGCATAACGCTTGCCACCGCAGGGCTTTGCCTTGCGACCTCTGCTTTCGCCGACGACGCGCTCGACGCTGTCCGGGACAAGATTTCCGAGCTTTTTCCGGAGATCCAGGGGGAGCATGTCTTCACGAGTCCGATCGATGGCTGGTACACGATTCGCAAGGGCGCAATCGTGGCCTATGTGTCCGCGGACGGCCGCTACCTGATGCAGGGCGATCTCATCGACCTTGATGCGCAGGTGAACCTGACGGAGACCTCGCGCAACGACGCCCGTCGCGACCTGATGGCTGCGTACCCGGAAGAGCAGATGATTGTCTTTTCGCCGGAAGAGAAGCGTTACTCGATCTCCGTGTTCACGGACATCGACTGCACGTTCTGTCGGCGTCTTCATAATCAAATCAATGAGTACCTCGAGCGAGGCATCGAGGTTCGTTACCTGCTTTACCCAAGGAACGGTCCGACATCACCGTCCTGGGCGAAGGCCGAAGAGGTATGGTGCTCGAGCGACAGGAATGCCGCGCTAACCGCTGCGAAAGGCGACCGTGACTTCGATACAAAAGAATGCGATCCGGATGCAGTCAGCACGCACTACGCAATGGGGCAGGACGTCGGTCTGACCGGTACGCCTGCACTCGTCTTCGAAGACGGTACGCTGGTAAGTGGTTATCTGCCGCCCGAACAGCTCGAACAGGCGCTGGCTGCGGGCGGACCGTAACGCCTTCGCATCGCCGGTTTCTCCGGCGGTGCGCGACGACGATCGACGCTCTTGATCCGGTGACCCGCGCCGTGCGGGCGATCCGTCACTCCCTGGTGCGCTTGCGATTGATTTCGTGGTGATGCACGCCGCGGTCGCGGCCGGCGTCTTCGAAGTACTTTTCCAAAGCGTACACGCCGCTCAGGAACGCCATGTCGTCCCATGGAATCTCCTCCGGCAAGAACAGGCGAGTGTCGAGCGACTCTTCTCCCGCGCTGTGACCGCCAATCAGCGTTGCATGAAAAAAGAAGTGCACCTGGCCCGCGTGTATCACATCCACTGACGCAAACAGCCGCCCAACCTCGACGGTCGCACAGGCTTCTTCGAGCGTTTCGCGGGCGGCGCCCGCCTGTAGTGTCTCGCCGAGTTCCATGAATCCGGCGGGCAGCGTCCAGTAGCCGTAGCGCGGTTCGATCGAACGCTTGCACAGCAGAACGCGACCGTCCTGTTCTGGTACACACCCAACAACAATCAGCGGGTTCTGATAATGGACCGTCTCGCACGCCGGGCAGACCCAGCGATCCCGGTTGTCGCCATCGGGCACGGTCCGCGTGACCAGTTCTCCGCAGTTAGAGCAATATTTCATGTCGTCAACGTCGGCCGATCGAGAGCCGCTCGGTAGTTCACGGGGAGGTGGTGCCGGAGGAGGGAATCGAACCCTCACTCTGTTTCCAGAACCGGATTTTGAATCCGGCGCGTCTACCAGTTCCGCCACCCCGGCAATAGAGTTGGTGTCGTCGCGGCTTTGGAGCCGCGACGACGCGGAAAGCGCGCCAAGTATAGAGTCGGCGTATCAGGCATGCCAGCCACCCGTCGTCGTCATGACAGAGTTTCGATGCCTTGCGACCTTTTTTCCGGGTGCTGCATCTAAGATGGTATCGATGAGCAAGTTCACCGACATTCAGATCGATCCCGCCATTGTCAGGCGGGCGGCACGCGGCGAGGCCAAGGCGCACGAGGTGCTCTATCGCGCATTCGCGGCTCCGGTTTATTCGGTGTGTCTGCGTTTCACGCGGGTGCCGGCGCAGGCGGAGGATCTGCTGCAGGAGACGTTTGTCGAGGTGATGCGCAGTATTTCGGGATTTCGCGGAGATGCTCCGGTGGGCAGCTGGATACGCCGCATCGCCGTGAGCAAGGCGCTGATGTTCCTGCGCTCCGCCTGGCACAGTCGCGGCCAGAGTCTGGACGACGACTGGGACGATACCGGCAACGGACAGCCGGAATCGCCGTCGGCGTTCCGGCAGCCGGATGCGGCAATCGATCTGGACGCGGCGCTCGGCGAGTTACCCCCGGTGGCGCGCGCAGTGGTCTGGCTTCACGACGTCGAGGGCTTCACCCATCGTGAAATTGCCGAATTCATGGGCAAAACCGAAAGCTTCTCGAAGTCACAGCTATCGAGAGCCTATCAGCGCTTGCGCCCGTTCCTGGATTCACAGACTCGTGCGGCGGCGCAGGGCGATCTGGCCAGCAGGATGCTGGGCCCTTGCTAGGAGTAAACACATGAACAATGACAATCGGCAAGAGGACGGCGAGATGGCCAGCGGCCTTACCGTCGAACAGCACGATGTGCTGCACAGCATGCTCGATGATCTGCCGGACACGGTGCCGCCGCGTGCGGTTTGGGATCGCATCGAAACGCAGGCACGGGCCGAAGGGTTGCTGAATCGCCCGTTGCTGCACAACGGGCCACGTTGGCTGGCCGGCACCGGGATCGCGGCGGCCGTGGTTCTCGCAGTACTTGGGCTGCCCGGAAACGATAGTGCGCCCGGCAGGGTGGTTGCCGATGATCGTGGGAGCGAGCTGCGGACCGAGCCGAAGTACGACCCGCAGTCTGCGTCGTCGGCCTTCGATACGCTGAATGCACTGAGAGTGCAGTCTCAGCTTCTGGAGCGGGATCTTCGCAGCATGCCCAGCCAGCCGCGCGTACAGCGGGCCGGAACTCTGGCGACTATTGACGACCTGCAGGACCGTATCGCGACCATCGATCTCTATCTGAGCGACGCCGGGCTCTCCCCGGAAGTGCAGGAGGTCTACTGGCGGGAGCGGGTACGGCTTATGGATTCGCTGGTGCGCCTGCGTTACGCACAAACTCAACGAGTATCGTTTTGATCAGTCAGTTGGTGAGTGGCCATGTGTCATGGCAGGAACAGGAGAGGGTTATGAGGACAATGACAAAGGCTGCGGCAGGATTTCTGGTCTGCAGTATGGTGTTGGCCGTATCGACTGCCCTTGCCCAGGAGAGCGGTAATGACGTGCGGTCTGTCGAACTCGAAATCGAGGAGCAGGCGCAGGTCGATGCCGAGCTCGAGCGTGAGGTTGAACGTTTGACGGAGCAGGCGAGGATTTACGCCGCCGGCGGAGAAGCCGACATGCGCGCGGCCGAATCGCGCCTTGCCGCTGCGGCTCGCCGTGTCGCCGAACTAAGTACGCGCAATCTGCCAGTCACTGCGGCCAGCTCATGGACCAGCACGCTCACAACCCGCCCCGTTCTTGGCGTCTCAATCGGTGCCGAAGAGACCGGTCAACCGGTGGAGGGTGTCGAAATTCTCGGTGTGTCGCCGGCTGGGCCAGCTGATGAGGCGGGGCTGCAGGCCGGCGACGTGTTGACGACGATTAACGGTGAATCACTGGCGGGTGGCAGCGTGGCTGAGGCAAGCCGCCGGCTGCTCGATTTCATGGCGGGCGTTGACGTTGGCGACGAGTTGGAGGTCGAGTTCCTGCGGGGCGGCCGGGCGCAAACGGTGAGCATAGTTCCACGCGGAACGCCACAGATATTGAGCTTCACCGACGACGGGCGAAGTCTTGCGTTTCGATTGCCGCCAGCTGCACCTGCCGCACCCGGCGCACCTCCGTCGCCGCGAGCCCAACACTTCAGTCGCTACATTTTCATGACCGACGACGGTATCGGTGACATGGAGATGGTGTCGCTGACCGAAGGACTCGGTCGTTACTTTGGGACGGACGAAGGGCTGCTCGTTGTTCGCGCGCCAGGAAATGCAGACACGTACAAGCTGCAGGACGGCGATGTCATCCTGAATATTGATGGCCGTGAGCCCAGATCCGTATCACATGCGCTCCGAATTCTTGGCTCGTATCAGTCGGGCGAAACTCTGTCGATCCGGATCATGCGCGACAAACGAGCACGGACGCTCGAGATCGAGATTCCCGACGAGCGTACGGGGGCGCAGAACCTGTTGCCCGACGTCCGCTTCGACAGCGAAATCGAGATCGTGCCCAGAACTCGCGTTGCGCCCCAGGTGGCCACTCCGGGCGGTGACGACAGCGCCTGAGCCGTCGCCAAACGGGTCTCGCCTGCGCAGGGCTCTGCTACCATGCGCGCGCTATGCACCTGTCCGACTACGACTATGACCTTCCCGATGCGCTGATCGCTCGGCATCCGTCCTCGGAACGCCGCGGCAGTCGCCTGCTCGTGGTGGGCACAGGGCTTGCCGACCGCGGGTTCGCTGATCTGCCGCAGATTCTGCGGCGCGGTGACCTGCTCGTCCTCAACGATACTCAGGTCATCAAAGCCCGTATGCGCGGGCACAAAGACAGTGGCGGCAAAGTAGAGATCCTGGTCGAGCGGGTCACGGGCGAAACGGAAGCCATGGCGCTCGTACGCGCCAGCAAGACGCCGAAGTCCGGCTCGACGCTGCAGTTTGCAGACCAATGCTCAGCGACGGTACTCGGTCGGGAACAGGACCTTTTCCACCTGCGGTTCAATATGTCTGTTGATGTCGCAATGCTCCGTCACGGAGAGGTGCCGTTGCCGCCGTACCTGGAAAGGGATGCGGCGGATGAGGATGAGGACCGATACCAGACGGTCTACGCGGCGCGGCCAGGCGCCGTTGCGGCACCGACGGCCGGGCTGCATTTTGACACCGATTTGTTCACCGAACTCGATGCGGCTGGCATAGGGCACTGCTTCGTAACGCTGCACGTCGGGGCCGGTACCTTTCAGAATCTTCGCCATGAGGCGGTGGAAGACAACGAGCTGCACATGGAACGTTACGAGGTTCCTGCGGAGACTGCCGAGCGCGTGAACGCGACCAAAGCAGCCGGCCGGAGAGTTGTCGCGATCGGGACGACGAGCGTTCGGACCCTGGAGGCTGCGGCGAAGGACGGCCGTCTTGTGTCGGGAAGTGGCGAGACCGATCTTTTTATACACCCCGGTTACCGTTTTCAGCTTGTCGACGTGATGCTGACGAATTTTCACTTGCCACGTTCGTCCTTGCTGTTGCTCGTCTCGGCGTTCGGCGGCAGAGATCGGATGCTCGATGCCTATCGTCACGCCGTGAAATCGGAGTATCGATTTTTCAGCTATGGCGACGCCATGCTGATTGAGCCCGGCGCGAACGACGAATGAAGCTACATATCGAACACACCGATGGCCTCGCTCGCGCGGGTCGGCTGGAGTTTCGTCGCGGCACCGTGCGTACGCCGGCGTTCATGCCGGTGGGTACCTACGGCACGGTAAAGGGCGTGACGCCTGAAGAAGTATCGGCCAGCGGTGCCGACATTCTGCTCGGCAACACCTTTCACCTGATGTTGCGACCGGGGACATCGGTGATCCGGGCGCACGGCGGGCTGCATGAGTTCATGCACTGGAACGGGCCGATTCTCACCGACTCGGGCGGTTTCCAGGTGTTCTCGCTCGCGGCGCTGCGGAAACTGTCCGAAGACGGCGTTACGTTTCAGTCGCCAGTGGACGGGGCGACCGTGGAGCTGACGCCGGAGCGGTCGATGGAGGTTCAGCACGACCTCAATGCAGACGTGACGATGATCTTCGACGAGTGCACGCCGTACCCGGCAACCGAACGGGAGGCGCGGACGTCCATGGAGTTGTCACTGCGTTGGGCAGAGCGCAGCCGACGTCGCTTCGACGAACTTCGGGCGGCGGCGCCGGAGCGCGGCGAGGCTTTGTTCGGCATCGTGCAGGGCGGTATCTACGACGCCTTGCGGCACGAATCGCTGGAAGCGCTGGCGAACATCGGTTTCGATGGTTACGCCATCGGCGGCCTTGCTGTCGGTGAGCCGGAGCACGAACGGAACGCGGTTCTCGACTTTCTTGCGCCGCGTATGCCGGCGGAGACGCCGCGTTACCTTATGGGTGTCGGACTGCCGCTTGATATCGTCGACGCGGTGAGCCGCGGAGTCGATATGTTCGACTGCGTAATCCCGACCCGACATGCACGCAACGGGCACCTGTTTACCTCTGAGGGTGTCGTCAATATTCGAAACGCCAGACATGTGAGCGACACAGGCCCACTCGATCCGGACTGCGCCTGCTACACCTGCCAGAATTTCAGTCGTGCCTATCTCCGACACCTGAGCAAGTGCGGCGAAATGCTGGGTCCACGGCTCGGTACAATTCACAATTTGTTTTATTATCAGTCACTTATGAATTCTATCCGAGATGCGATCTCGGAAGGTCGCCTGGCGCCCCTGGCGGCTGAATTGCGCGCCGCTTACGCTCCCGATCGCCCTTCGGACGCCAACGGAAAGGCCTGACGTTGGCACAAGGCTCCGCGCCTTGAATACGGCCAGCCTGTCCCCATCGTCTATTTTCCTATGCCATAATTCGCCGCTGGTCTGGGGCTCCCCAGTAACTCCCAACAACGACAGTAATCTCATGGACTTCTTTATCGACACTGCGTACGCCCAGGGGGCGGCGCCACAGGGAGACCCGTTCGGGTTCCTGCTGCCGATGCTGGTTATCTTCGGCGCGTTTTACTTCCTGCTGATCCGACCGCAGCAGAAGAAACAGAAGGCGCATGCCGAACTAGTTCAAGCACTGTCCACCGGCGATGAGGTGCTGACGATTGGCGGCATCCTCGGCAAAGTAACGGCCGTCAGCGAACACTACGCCAGCGTGAAGATCTCTGACGATGTCGAGATCAAGATTCAGAAGTCCTCGGTTTCAGCGGTCGTTCCGAAAGGCACGATAGACGCCGCCTGATCAAAGCGGAGTCAACCCCCTGCTATGAACCGCTATCCCGCCTGGCTCAACCTGCTCGTGCTCGGCATCCTGGTGCTGGGCTGCACGCTCGCTCTGCCGAATCTGTACGGCACCATGCCGGCCGTGCAGCTCGTCACCATCGATGGCGACGACGTCAGCGAGGACGCCCTCGAGCGTTACATCGGAACGCTGCGTAACGCGTCCGTCGAGCCCGAGGCGGCGTTCATACAGGACGGTAGGGCGGTGCTGCGTTTCGAACGCGTCGAAGACCAGATTACCGCCGCGGACCGGCTCCGCGATCGCTATTCCGGTGAGGCCAGTGTCGCGTCCACGTTGGCGCCCGCACTGCCAGCCTGGGTTCGTGGGCTCGGTCTGCAGCCGATGAGTCTCGGTCTCGATCTGCGCGGTGGTGTCTACTTCCTGCTGGAGGTCGACATGGACGCTGCAATTGCGACGCGTTTATCCCTGTACGAGCAGAGTTTTACTGACAGCCTGAACGATGCACGAATTCGCAACCGGGTGGATGTCAATGGCAGCGACGTCGTTGTGCGCGTCCGGTCGGCGGAAGATGCACAGGCAGCCCGCGACGTCATTGCAGAGCTCGATGCGGAGCTCTTGATTCTCGATGCGGCGACGCCGGATTCGTTTCGGGTCCGGATGAGTGAGAACCAGATACGCGAGCGGCAGGACTTCGCCATCGAGCAGAACATCACGACGCTGCGCAATCGCGTCAACCAGCTGGGTGTGGCCGAACCCCTCGTGCAGCGCCAGGGCCTCGATCGCATCGTCGTGCAGCTTCCGGGCGTGGACGATCCCAACCGTTTCGACGAGATCCTGACGGCAACGGCAACGGTCGAGTTCCGACTGGTCGATCTTTCCGGCAATGAGCCGGGTTCACGCAGTTATCCCGGACGCGGCGTCGAGCAGTCGCAGAGCCTAAAGCGCGACATCATTGCCTCGGGCGATCAGATCATCGATGCGGAAGCCGGCTTCGATCAGGGTGCCGTAGTGTTCATTACGCTCGACTCCGCGGGCGGCGAAAAGATGCTCGATACGACCCGCTCGAATCTGAACAAACCGATGTCGACCGTGTTCATCGAGACGCGACGCGAATCGAGCGTCGTCGACGGCGAAACCGTTTCACGAACGATTCGCACGGCCGAGATCATCAACACGGCGACCATTCGCGGTGTCTTCAAGGATCGATTCCAGATCTCCGGCCTGTCGCCCAAGGAAGCGGCCGATTTGTCGTTGCTGCTTCGAGCCGGCGCTCTTGCCGCACCGGTATTTAAGGTCGAGGAGCGCACCATCGGCCCGAGCCTCGGTCAGGACAACATCGACAGGGGCTTTGCCGCGGTAACAATCGGCTTCCTTGCCGTCATCGCCTTCATGGCGGTGTACTACCGCGGGTTCGGATTAATCGCCAACGTCGCCCTGCTGTCGAACCTGGTCTTCATCGTCGCCTTGCTGTCGTTGCTGCAGGCCTCGCTGACCCTGCCCGGTATCGCCGGGATTGTGCTGACCGTCGGTATGGCAGTGGATGCGAATGTGCTCATCTTCGAGCGTATTCGCGAGGAACTGTCGGCTGGCAGCAGTCCGCAGACCGCGATTACCTCCGGTTACGAAAAAGCCCTGTCATCGATCGCGGATGCCAACATCACCACGCTGATTGCTGCCATTGTCCTGTTTGCGTTCGGTACCGGTCCGATCAAGGGATTTGCGATCACGCTTTCCCTTGGCATCATCACCTCGATGTTCACGGCCATTGTCGGCACCCGTGCCATAGTCAATCTCGTATTCGGTGGCCGCCGGCGCCTCGAATCTCTGCCGGTCTGATTCGGGGGGGCTGACGTGCGTCTTATCAAGGAAAACACCCGGATCGATTTCCTGGGCTCGTCCCGCCGGCGTATCGCGCTGACTGTGTCAGCCATCCTCATCGTGATCTCGATTGCATCGATCGCGACTCGCGGTCTGGCGTTCGGTATCGACTTCACTGGCGGCGTCCTTCTCGAGGTGGGTTACCCCCAGGCAGCGGATCTCGATCGGATTCGCACGATCGTTAGCGATGCCGGTTTCACCGATGCGCAGGTGCAGCAGTTTGGCGCCGAGACTGACGTCCTGTTGCGACTGCCGCCGCAGCCCGAGGCGGACCAGAATGCCATTCGTCGCGAGCTGCAAAGCACGCTCGAGGCCGATGAACCCCGGGTTGAGCTTCGTCGCGTCGAGTTCGTCGGCCCGCAGGTGGGTGAGGAACTGACGGAGCAGGGCGGGCTCGCGATGATTTTCGCGTTGCTGATGATTTTTGCTTACGTCATGTTCCGGTTCCAGTGGAAGTTCGCGGCGGGATCTGTGGCCGCGCTCGCGCATGACGTCATTCTGACGGTCGGCTTTTTCTCTATTCTGCAGCTGGACTTTGATCTTTCGGTCGTTGCTGCCGTTCTCGCTGTGATCGGCTATTCGCTGAACGACACGGTCGTGGCGTTCGATCGCATTCGTGAGAACTTCATCAAGCTGCGCGGCGATACTGCCGAAGAGGCGATGAATACGTCGATCAACGAGATGCTTGCTCGAACCTTGACGACCAGCCTGACCACGATGCTCGTGCTGATCGCCTTGTTCTTCCTCGGCGGGGAGGCCGTCGGGCCTTTCTCCATCGCACTGATCATCGGCATCATCGTCGGTACCTATTCGTCGATCTATATCGCCAGTGCAACAGCTCTGGTTCTCGACGTTTCAGCACAGGACCTGTTGCCGCCGGAGCAGGACCCGGATCTGATCGACGACCTGCCCTGACAGCGGGCGTCGCCGGGCGGGCCAGGTTCCGTCAGCTGGCTTCGGCAAACATCTCTCGAATGTCCGGCGCGAACAGCCGGGCAACCGCGCTGTAGATCTTCGGCGTTCCGGCCAGGATGTGGCCGGTTTCCAGATAGTCTTCGCTACCATCGAGGCCGCTGACTATGCCGCCAGCCTCACGAACCAGCAGTGCCCCGGCCGCGATGTCCCATTTGGCGAGCCCGGTTTCCCAGAATGCCTCGTAACGACCTGCGGCAACGTAGGCGAGGTCCAGCGCGGCTGAGCCGGGTCGGCGGATGCCCGAAGAGTTCTCGATCGCTTTTCTGAACATGCTGACGTACGGGTCGAGCGCCTTGTTCGAGTCGCGATAGGGGAAACCGGTGCCGAGCAGTGCGAGCTCGAGGCGGGTGGCGCCGCTGACGCGTATCTTCCTGCCGTTGAGCTGAGCCCCGTCGCCGCGGGACGCTGTGAACAGCTCGTCTCTCAGTGGATCGTAGATCGCGGCGTGTTCGGGCCGCCCTTTGACCAGCAGCGCTATGGAGACGCAGAAAACCGGAAAGCCGTGCAGGAAGTTTGTCGTTCCGTCCAGCGGGTCGATGACCCAGACATGGTCCGACTCACCACTCGAGCCGCTTTCTTCCGCGAGGATCTGATGGTCGGGGTAGTGCTTGAGGATCGTCTCAATGACCGCCTGTTCTGCGTTACGATCCGCTTCGCTGACGAAATCGTTGCGGCCTTTCTGTTCGACTTTGATCTGGTCAAGTTTCTTGAGGCTGCGTAGCAGGGAGCCACCGCCTTTGCGCGCGGCCATGACCGCAACGTTCAGAAGAGCGTGCATGAGAATTCCGTCAGCTGTGTAAAAGAACGTCGGCCGTTGCGGCCGGACCGCCGCTAGAATAGCAAACGCGAGCCTCAGGCACAGGTTTACCCTTTGGTTATGAACGTCAGAATCGTACTTGTCGGAACAACGCATCCCGGAAACATCGGCGCCACGGCGCGCGCGATGAAAAATATGGGGGTACGGGATCTGGCGCTGGTTCGTCCCCGGTTTTTTCCTCACGACGACGCGACCGCACGCGCATCCGGTGCCGAAGATCTGCTCGAGAGCGCTCTGGTCTGCGACTCGCTCGAGGACGCGCTGGCGGATTGCACTTGGGTGGCCGGCACGAGCGCTCGTTCGCGAACCATTGGCTGGCCCACCATGACGCCGCGGCAGTGCGCCGAGCGCATGCTCGAAGAGAGTGAGGTGGGCAAACCCGCCATCGTCTTCGGGCCGGAGAAATCGGGTCTGACCAACGAGGACCTGGATCGCTGCCATACCTTGCTGACGATTCCGACCAGCCCGGATTTCAGTTCGTTGAATCTGGCGATGGCGGTACAGGTTGCCACCTACGAGCTGCGGGTTGCGAGCCTCGGCGAACCACCCGTGCCCGCCACTGGCCACGATGAGCATGTACCGCTGGCGACCGGAGAGGAGCTGGAACATTTTTACTCGCACCTCGAGCGGGTGGCGACAGAGGTCCGGTTTCTCGACCCCGAGAATCCGCGGCACCTGATGCGCCGGCTGCGACGATTGTTTTCCCGCGCCATGCCGGATCAAAACGAGGTCAACATCCTGCGCGGCATTCTCGCGGCGATCGAGCGCAAGGTTCAGAAGTGAGCCGGCGTCCGTCAGACGAGATTGTCTATCTCGACTATGCGGCGACAACGCCGCTGGCGCCGGAAGTTGCTGCGGCGATGACGACGTGCATCCAGGAGTTCGGTTATCTGGGCAACCCGTCGTCGGTGCACCTGGCCGGCCGGCGTGCACGATCAGCGATCGAGACGGCGCGCGAGCAGGTCGCTGCCTTGATCAACGCCTCGCCCGCCGAGCTGATTTTCACCTCCGGCGCAACCGAGGCCGACAATCTCGCCATCAAGGGTGCCGCCCGGTTTCGAGCGCATCGCGGCCGCCATGTCGTGACGGTTCAAACCGAACACAAGGCTGTGCTGGCGTCTGCGCTATCCCTGCGCGATGAAGGTTTCGACGTGACCGTGTTGCCGACGGAGGCTTCAGGGCGGGTCGATCCCGGTGCGTTCGCCGCTGCGTTGCGGCCCGATACTGTTCTGGCCTCGGTCATGCACGTGAACAACGAGACAGGCGTGATTCAGGACATCGAGGCGCTGGGCCAGGTGTGTCGTGATCGCGGTGTCCTGTTCCATACGGACGCCGCGCAATCGGCCGGCAAGCTGCCCCTGGACGTGCAAGCACTGCCCGTCGATCTCGTATCTCTGAGTGGGCACAAGTGCTACGGCCCACAGGGCATCGGTGCACTCTACGTGGCAGAACGATCGGGGTGCGGCGTAAAGCCCCTGCTGAACGGTGGCAGCCAGGAGCAGCGCCGCCGCGCCGGCACTGAGCCGGTTGCCCTGATCCAGGGCTTTGGCGTTGCCGCCGAGGTCGCGGCCGATCGTCTGCACGATGACATGGCGCACGTAACGGATCTCGCAACGAGGCTCTGGGACGGGTTACGAACGACGCCGGGATTGCAGCGCAACGGCGCGGCCGAGAAGAGCTATCCCGGGATTCTCAATGTCTCGGTGGACGACGTGGAGGGCGAGAGCCTGATGCTGGCGCTGCGGCCGCTGTGTGTGGCGAGTGGCTCTGCCTGCAATGCGCAGCTGTCCGAGCCCTCTTTTGTCCTCAAGGCGATGGGCTTGACAGATCTCGCCGCTCAGGGGGCTATCCGTTTCAGCTTCGGCCGCATGACTACTCGTGAGGACATCGACTTCGCTGTAGCTCGCTATTCCGCCGCGGTCGCTCGATTGCGCGGCGTTTCCGCGCCAGCGGAGGCGGCGGCATGACCAATCGCGGCCAGTATTCGACGGTCGTCCTCGACTATTTCAGCGAGCCGCGTCACGCAGGCGACACCGATCCCGACACAGGGCAAATCGTGAGCGCGTCGGTCAGTGCAGGCGGAGCCGGCCCAAGGATTACGTTGACCGGGACAACCGCCGACGGGGACGAATGGAACCAGCTGACCTGGCGGGTTTTTGGCTGCCCGCACACCATGGCGGCCGCTGAGGCGGCCTGTCGACGTTTCGCCGGTGCGAAAACCACCGCTCCCGCGGAATTCACGTTCGTAGAACTGGTCGAAGAACTGGGTATTCCGGTCGAGAAGACCGGGCGTGTACTATTGCTGGAGGACGCCTTTAGTGCCCTCGAAGCGGCTCGCGTCGCCGCGCTTGAAAACGCAACGTGACGCACACATTTGGGCGCTCGGGCCGGTAAACTGGCCGCACACGACGAGAAGACGATGGCTATATCACTGACAGAACCTGCAGCAGACCGCGTAAAGACCTATCTCGATGCCCGTGGCTCGGGCGTGGGGTTGCGCGTAGGTGTCAAGAAGACTGGCTGCAACGGTTTCGCCTATGTCGTCAATTATGCGGATGCCGTCGAAGACGGCGATGTCGTTTTCGAGGATCGGGGCATTCAGGTCGTCGTCGATCGCGACAGTCTGGCACTGATCGACGGCACCGAGGTGGATTTCATCAAGGACGGGCTGAACGAAGCTTTCAGCTTCCGCAACCCGAATGTGACCGGCGAGTGCGGCTGCGGCGAGAGCTTCAGCGTCTGACAGAATCCAAACCCTGTCCGGGGCAGGCCCGGCGCGTTGCTTGGCCGCAATTGCCCAAGTAAAATCCGGGGTTTACGTGCAGGCCGGCATGTTCATGTCCGGCTTTTTTCGAATCTACAACTTTCAAGGAATTGACGAATGTCCGTAGAGCAGACGCTCTCCATCATTAAGCCCGATGGTGTACAGAAGAACCTGATCGGCGAAATCTATCGCCGCTTCGAATCCGCCGGTCTCGAAATCGTTGCGGCCCGGATGATGCATTTGACCCGCGAGCAGGCCGAGGGCTTTTACGCCGTGCATCGCGAGCGACCGTTTTTCAACGACCTGGTCAGCTACATGACGTCGGGCCCGGTTGTCGTTCAGGTATTGCAGGGCGAAGGCGCGATTGACGCCAACCGCACGTTGATGGGGGCGACCAATCCGGCGGACGCGGACGCCGGCACGATTCGCGCCGACTATGCGGCGAGCATCGAGGAAAACGTCGTGCACGGTTCCGATGGACCGGACACCGCGGCGCAGGAGATCGAGTTCTTCTTCGGCGACGGCGGCGTCTGCCCGCGCACCCGTTAGGCAGTTTCGCACGCATGCAGATCGACGCGCAGAAGCAGAATCTCGTCGGCCTTCCGGAGAGTCGACTGCGGTCGTTCTTCGCGGACATTGGCGAGAAACCGTTTCGTGCGCGTCAGATCATGCAGTGGATACATCAGCGGAGCGTCGACGACTTCGACACAATGACCGACCTGTCGAAGTCGCTCCGTGAACGCCTCGGCGAGATTGCCGGTGTCAGGTTGCCGGATGTACTTTCCGAGCATCGCTCCGCGGACGGAACGGTAAAGTGGCTGTTCAGGTCCGGCGGTGGCCAGGCGGTTGAAACCGTCTTCATTCCGGAGCCCGATCGCGGCACGCTGTGCGTCTCGTCGCAGGTGGGTTGTGTGCTCGACTGTGCCTTTTGTGCGACGGGCGCCCAGGGCTTCAATCGAAACCTGAGTACGGATGAGATTATCGGTCAGGTCCTGCACGCGAATCGGGAACTGCCGCGGCGGCCGAGCGGTGACGCTGCCGTCAGCAACGTGGTCTTTATGGGCATGGGTGAGCCGCTGGCCAACTATCGCAATCTGCTGCCCGCACTCGAGCTGCTGCTGTCCGATTACGCCTATGGTCTGTCCCGACGACGAATCACGGTGAGCACGGCCGGGCTCGTGCCCAACATCGAACGCCTTGGTGAGGATTGCAACGTGTCACTGGCTGTGTCGCTTCACGCGCCCGACGATGATCTGCGCGACGAGATCGTGCCGATCAACAAGATCCATCCAATCGCGGAACTGCTGGATGCATGCTGGCGCTATGCGGACAAGCGGGCAAAGCGTTTCATCACGTTCGAGTATGTCATGCTGCGAGGCGTCAATGACTCGCTTGGCCACGCGGACCGGCTCGCCGGCCTACTGTGCGGCAAGCCGGCCAAGGTCAACCTGATTCCGTTCAATCCGTTTCCCGGCAGCGACTTTGAACGCTCGCCTTCCCGAACCATCGCAGAGTTCCAGAATCGCCTGAGGCGGCATGACGTCGTGACCACGACGCGCCGGACCCGCGGCGATGACATTGCAGCGGCCTGCGGTCAGTTGGCCGGTAAAGTCAGCGACCGGGTCCGGACCAGGCTTGGCGAGAAGAGATCGCGCGCGCCGTCACAGGGGGAATCCAGCGTATGAGGACACTGCCGTTCTGCTCGCGGCGAGTCGCGACCGTCGTTGCGGTGCTGACGACAGCGGCCGTACTTGCTGGTTGCATATCGTCGACCACTGGCCGCGCCAGAAGCGAACCTGACGAGGCCGGCGCCGCTCAACAGTTCTACGAGCTCGGCGCGCGTTACTTTCGTGCCGGCAATTACGAGTTCGCACGCGACCGGTTGGAGCGGGCGCTGGAGCTGAATCCTCGGCTCGCGATCGCGCATTCAACGCTCGCACTAACCTACGAGCAGCTGGACGTGCCACGCCTGGCAGCCGAACACTACGACCTCGCCGTGCGGTATGCGCCGAGGAGTATCGACGTACGCAATGCTTACGCGGTGTTCCTGTGTCGCGAGAAACAGTATGACGAGGCACGCGAACAGTTCGATCGCATCATCAAGGCACCGGAAAACGACGACCCGGAGATCATGATGACGAATGCCGGGGTCTGCATGTTGCAGAAGCCCGATCAGGAACTGGCAGAAACCTACTTTCGCCAGGCGCTCGACGAAAAGCGGGACTACCCGGAGGCGTTGCTGCAGATGATCCTGCTTAAACGCATGACCGGCGACGCACTGTCCGCTCGAGGGTTCCTGCAGCGCTACATGTCGGTGCAGCCGGCGTCGCCCGCCTTGCTGATGCTGGCAATGGAAATCGAGAAGGACATGGGCGACGAGCGTGCCAGGCGCGAGTACATGAATCGTCTGATCAGCGAGTTCCCGGATTCGAATGAGGCGCGGCGCCTCGCGGAGATCGGCTGACGCCGCACGTTCCATGACTGACGACGCTACCGACAAGGACGATGTCGAAGCGACCGGCCCAATGGCCGGTGAACGGCTTGCGGCTGCGCGCAAGGATCAGGACATCTCTATCCGGGACATCGCCAAGGAGCTGCATCTTGACGAGGCCAAGGTTCAGGCCCTGGAGCAAAACCAGTTCGATGTCCTCGGTGCGCCGGTGTTCGCCAAAGGGCACCTGCGCAAGTACGCGGAGATGGTCGGCGTCTCTGATGACGACGTGCTTACCGACTACTACCAGCTGAATCGATCGGCCGGTGCGCCACCGGTCGTTGGCCCGCCCAGGAAAACGGCTCGCGAAATCGATTTGTCACCCTGGATCCTGCCGGCGGTCGGCGTCGTTATCGTGCTGGCGCTTCTCTTCTGGTGGCTGCAAAGCGGCAGTCCTGTGCCCGGCGGCGGCGACGCAGATGAGCAGCCGGACAGCGCGTCTGAGGCCGCGGTCGAGATGCCCGTTTCGGTGCCTGCCACTGGCCCGACGACCGACCAGCCGGACGTTGAATCCGGGGAGCCTGCCGAGCCGACGGAGGCCACACAGCCGGAACCCGATACGTCTGTGCAGGAATCGATTGAGGAATCCGCACCCGCGGCGTCGCCCGAGACCGCCGCCAGCGCTACGGCGCTGGCATTGACCCTCGAGTTCAGCGGTGACTGCTGGACCGAGGTGACGGATGCGGCCGGCGAGCGATTGTTTTTCGATCTCGGCCGCGAGGGCCGCACCGTGCAGGTGAGCGGCGAACCGCCACTCCGCCTGCTGCTAGGCGCGAGCAGCAACGTGGCGCTGACCGTCAACGGGGAAAGCTACGCCGTACCGGCGTCGGCTCTGCGCGGCGATACGGCAAGATTCACACTAGCCGGGCTCTGATCACGATGAAACCTCAGGCAATCAGAGGCATGAATGACGTGCTTCCGGACGTCGCCGTTGTCTGGCGGCACCTCGAGGGTATCGTGCGCGAGGTCGTCGAGTCGTACGGGTACCGCGAGATCCGGCTGCCCATTCTTGAACATACCGAGCTCTTTGCCCGATCAATCGGTGAGGCGACCGACATCGTCGAGAAGGAAATGTATACCTTTCCGGATCGCAACGATGTCAGCCTGACACTGCGCCCCGAGGCGACTGCTGGCATGGTCAGGGCCGGGATTACGAACGGTCTGTTCCACAACCAACGGCAGAAGCTCTGGACCACAGGTCCCATGTTCCGTTACGAAAAGCCGCAGAAGGGACGCTATCGCCAGTTTCACCAGTTCGACGTGGAGGCCATGGGCTACGACGGCCCCGATGTCGATGCCGAGCTCATCATCATGTGCGCCCGTATGTGGGAGCGAATCGGCCTGGACCGATTGACCCTGGAGATCAACTCCCTCGGGAGCGATGCGGCTCGCAGCCGCTACCGGGACGAGCTCGTACGCTATTTTTCGGGCGTGAAAAACCGCCTGGATGAGGATAGTATTCGCCGCCTCGACAAGAACCCGCTCAGGATTCTGGACAGCAAGAATCCGGATATGCAGGATCTGGTGACCGCTGCCCCGGTTCTGGTCGATTTTCTCGACGTCGAATCGGCCGAGCACTTCGACGAGCTTCAGCGCCTTCTCGACGCTGCGGGCATATCGTACACCGTGAATCCAAGACTCGTTCGCGGCCTCGACTACTACAACCGTACGGTATTCGAGTGGCTGACCGATGCGTTGGGGTCTCAGGGCGCCGTGTGTTCCGGCGGTCGCTATGATGGGCTGGTCGAGAAGGTAGGTGGCCGCGCAACGCCCGCAATCGGCTGGGCGATGGGCATCGAGCGGCTGGTAGGGCTGTTCGAAGCATGCGGTGGCCGGGCACCAGATCGCTCGCCGCATGTCTATGTCGTTGCCGCCGGCGACGGCGCGCTGGAAGCGGCGTTCGGCCTCGCGGAACAGCTGCGCGACGGCATCGTGGGCGTTCGCGTTGAGGTGAATCTTGGTGCGGGAAGCTTTAAATCGCAGCTGAAGCGAGCCGACAAGAGTGGCGCAGAGTATGCGATTGTGTTGGGCGACACCGAGGTCGCAAATCGGCGGGCGGGTGTAAAGCCGCTGCGCAGCAATGACGAACAATTCGAGGTCGAGTTTGACGAGCTCGTGGCACAACTGAATGGACGACCGGGCATCCCGGTCTGAATGCCGGCGCTGGCACCGGCTACTGGATGAAAGGCAGGAATCGTGGACGATCTTTCGGAAAAAGAACAAATTGAACTGATACGCGAATGGTGGAAGGAAAACGGCACCTACGTAATCGCAGGTATCGTGCTTGGTGTTGGCGGTATCGTCGGCTTCAATATGTGGAAGGGCGGGCAGCTCGAGACGCGGATATCCGCCTCGACGCAGTACGAAGCGCTGACGTCCGAGGTTGCTGAGAATCGCGTCGAACCGGCTGAAGTTATCGCCGATACAATACTGACCGACTACGGAGAGACGATCTACGCGGATCAGGCGCGTCTGGCCATGGCGAGGCTGTATATGGACCAGGGGCGCGATCAGGACGCGGCCGATGAACTGCAGGCACTGATCGACTCGGGTAACAGCGACGAGGTCAAGATGGTCGCCCGACTGCGCCTGGCCAAAGTTAACCTCTATCAGGGCAAGCCCGAGTCGGTCCTCGAGTTGCTCGACGGTTACGAAGGTTCCGGGTTTGCGCCCCGCTACAACGAAGCAATCGGTGACGCGCATGCTGCCCTCGGCAATTACGCGGAGGCAGAGGCTGCGTACCTGGAAGCCATGAGCGACCCCGAAGCCCAGCAGCAAATCGATCCGGCGCTCGTGCAGATGAAGCTTGTTGACCTTCCCGAGGTCAGTGCCGACGTGCCGGTGGCCCCGCAGGACGACGTGGCTGCGCCAGAGGCGGACGAGCTGCCGCCGGCCGCCGAGGAGCAGGAGGAGCAGGGCGAGTGAAACGAGGCGTCCTTCTTTGCTGCCTGATCATGTCTGCCGGGCTGGTGTCCGGCTGCGGGATGTTCGGGTTTGGTGCCCCGAAGGACGAGGAACTCGAACCGACCGAGCTGCTGGATTTCGACGAAACGCTGTCAGTTCGGCGCGTGTGGACGACTCGTGTCGGTAAGGGATCGGAGTTCCTCCGCCTGTCCCTGATGCCGATCGGTGACGGTTCGCGACTTTATGCCGCGAGCTTCGACGGTAACGTTGTCGCGCTCAATCCCGAGAATGGCCGTAGTGTCTGGCGCACGGCGTTGCGTTCGGAGCTGACCGCGGGTCCGGGACTCGGCGACGACCTAGTGGTTGTATTCAGCCGAGATGGCGAAGTGATTTGTTTGTCCGCCGAGAACGGCGTCGAGCTCTGGCGCACCGACCTCGAAGGCGAGTCGGTCTCTCGTCCGACCGTTCGCAACGGCACCGTGGTCGTCGCAACCATCGACGGCTTGCTGCGGGGATTATCCGCGCAGGACGGCAGCGTTCTGTGGAGCATCGAGCAGGCACCTCCGGCGTTGACGCTCCGCGGCGGCACGGATCCGGTCGTCGTCGGGACAACGGTGATATCCGGTTTCGACAACGGTCGTCTGGTTGCTCTCAGTCTTGCCGATGGCACGACGGAGTGGGAGACGATGCTGTCGCCGCCGTCCGGCCGCTCCGACCTCGATCGGCTTGCTGACGTTGACGGTTCGGTCGCGGTTGTCGGTCAGGACGTCTACGCAGCAGGGTACCAGGGTCGCATTGCGGCACTTGCGTCCGAATCAGGCCAGGTGTTGTGGTCGCGCGAGCTGTCGTCATATTCCGGTCTGGGTGCGGAGTGGGACAAGCTGTATGCACTGACCGCCGAAGGCGAACTGGTGGCCATGCAGCGACGCAACGGAGCCGACGTCTGGCGCCAGGCGGCGCTGATTCGGCGCCAGCCGACGTCGCCGGTGCCGTTCAACACCGCCGTCGCGGTCGGCGACTTCGAAGGCTACGTTCACTTCTTTGACAGCGAGACCGGTGAGCCCGTTGCCCGCGAACGCGTTGGCAAGGGCATGATCTCCGGCAAACCTACGGTCGTTGCAGGTCGGTTGTTCGTGCAGAGTGAGAATGGCGATGTCGCGGCATTCGCCGTACCGCCGCCTGAACGGCCCGAGGCCGACGACGACAACGGCGACAGCTAGGTCAGCCGTCCCGACCGGGCCGTTTACATGCTGCCGGTAGTCGCCCTCATCGGCCGACCCAACGTCGGCAAGTCCACCCTCTTCAATCGCCTGACGCGATCGCGCGACGCGCTGGTCGCCGACTATCCCGGACTCACTCGCGATCGACAGTACGGGTTCGGCAAGATTGGACCCGTTCCCTACATCGTTATCGACACCGGTGGCGTGGCCGGCGGCGAAACCGGTATCGACGAGCGCATGGCCGAGCAAACCGTTCGGGCGCTGGAGGAAGCCGATGCCGCCATCGTCATGGTCGACGGGCGAACCGGGCTGACCGCAGCCGACGAGCACGTTGCCGCCCTGGCCCGAAAACACGCGAAGCACGCGTGGGTTGCTACAAACAAAACCGAAGGTCTGGATGCGAATCTGACCAACGCGGAATTCCACGGCCTCGGTCTCGGCGAGCCCGTCGCTGTGTCGGCGGCGCACGGCGATCGAATTACTGCGTTGATGGACGCGGTGCTGGCAGACTTCGTCGATGCCGATCTGTCGACTGAATCCGCGGCGGACGACGAGGAGGATCGGCCACTTCAGATTGCGGTCATCGGTCGACCGAACGTGGGTAAATCAACCCTGATCAATCGGCTCATCGGAGAAGAACGCCTGGTTGTCTATGACCAGCCGGGTACCACGCGAGACAGCGTCACCGTGCCGTTCGAACGCGACGGGCAGCGTTATGAGTTCGTGGACACCGCCGGCGTGCGACGCCGCGCACGCGTTCACGAGGCGATCGAGAAGTTCAGCATCGTCAAAGCGCTGCAGGCCATGGAGCGGGCGCAGGTCGTTATTGCGGTGGTTGATGCGCAGGAGGGCGTGACGGAACAGGACGTCAGCCTGATCGGCCTTGCCGTCGAGCGCGGCCGCGCTCTGGTGGTTGCGGCCAACAAATGGGACGGCCTTTCCCAGGAGCAGCGCCGACGCGTCCGCGAACAGCTCGACAGGCGCCTGCCGTTTCTCGACTTTGCCGAACAGTTTACGATCTCGGCGATGCACGGCACGGGCGTCGGTGATCTGTTGCCTGCGGCGCAACGGGCCTACCGAGCGGCGACACGCGACCTGTCCACCAATGATCTGACTCGCGTTCTCGAAGACGCTGTTGCTGAACACCCGCCGCCGCTCGTTCGCGGTCGACGTATTCGGCTCCGTTATGCGCATCAGGGCGGCCGAAATCCGCCGGTCATTGTGATTCACGGTAATCAAACCGAGCGGCTGCCTGAGTCGTATCGTCGCTTCCTGATCAACCGGTACCGTAAGGTGTTCAAACTCAAGGGCACCCCTGTGCGTCTGCAGCTAAAAACGAGCGATAATCCCTACAAAGGGCGACGCAACAAGCTGACCCCTCGACAGGAACGCAAACGCAAAAGGTTGATGAAGCACCACAAGCGGAAATGACGGCGACTCGCACTCTAAGGATCGATGGCACCTTTCCCATGCATCGGGGTGGGGCGCTGGACTCGCCCGTCATTGCCTACGAGACCTGGGGTGAGCTGAATAGCGCCCGAGACAACGCGGTGGTGATCTTTACCGGGCTGTCACCCTCTGCCCACGCGGCGTCCTCGCCGGCCAACCCCGCTGCCGGTTGGTGGGAGGATATGATCGGTTCGGGTCTGCCGCTCGATACCGACCGGTACTTTGTTATCTGCATTAACTCCCTGGGCAGCTGTTACGGCTCGACGGGACCGGCGTCGCCCGACCCGGTTTCAGGGGAGCTTTACCGGCTGCGCTTCCCCACCCTGACGCTCGAGGATGTTGCCGAAGGCGGCTATGCCGTCGTGCAATCTCTCGGTATCGACAAGTTGCACACGACGATTGGCTGCTCGATGGGTGGGATGACCGCGCTTGCGTTCTGCGTCCGACATCCCGGGGTCAGTGGCGGCCTGATTTCTATTTCGTCGTCGTTCCGTGCGCTGCCGTTCTCGATTGCCATCCGCTCGTTGCAGCGCGAGATGATTTGTCGCGATCCGAAATGGCAGGGCGGCGACTACGATCCGGACGATCCTCCGTTGGTCGGGCAGCGGCTCGCGCGCAAACTCGGGATGATTACGTACCGTTCTGCGGAGGAGTGGGAACAGCGCTTCGGCCGGGAACGTCGTTCGTCGGAATCCGCGCCCGGCGCTCATTTCTCAGGTGACTTTGCGGTCGAATCGTACCTCGAGTCTTCGGCAAACCGGTTCGCCGGGCAGTTCGACGCGAATTGCTATCTGTACCTTTCGCGGGCGTCGGACCTGTTCGACTTCGCAGAGCACGGAGGTTCCCTGGAAGCGGCATGTCGTCGGCTGACGCTGGACCGCGCTCTCGTGATCGGCGTGAAGACCGATTTCCTGTTTCCCATCCATCAACAGGAGACGCTGTCCTCACAGCTGGGCGATGTCGTACCCGAGAACGAATTCGTATCGCTCGACTGCATAAAAGGGCATGACTCGTTCCTGACCGAGATGGACGCGTTCAGACCGCTGCTCTGCCGGTATTTCGATACCTGATTTGCCGACAATCCTGTCCGGCACATTTCGTCACAATTCGTAAGGGCCTTGCCATACGATCGCCCCGGCGGCGTCGCCGAGCGGGCGTTGAATAGTCTCCGAAGCAGGCCGGAAACCCGGCGGCAGACAAACCAACCAGGAGACTTTCATGCGAACTTCACATCTGATTATCGGTTGCCTTTCAGTGCTGGCGGTCAGTACCGCATCCGCGGCTGAGGGGGGCGCCTCGCGAGACGAAACCATCGGCGTCGGGACCGGTGTCGTCATCGGGGCATTGGCAGGCGGACCCGTTGGCGCCGTTGTAGGCGCGGCTATTGGCGCCAAGCTCGGCGACAGTTTTGGCCAGAAGTCCGCGCGGATCGACCTGCTCGATGCCGAAGTCGAGTCAGGGCGGAAGAACATTGCACGACTCGAAAAGGACGTACGCCGACTGGGCCGCGATAACTCAGCGCTCGACAACGACGTGCGCCGACTCCAGGCGATGAACCGTCCGGAACTGATCGCTCTGCTGCAGGCAGGTATCGAGATGGATCTGCTGTTCCGTACGGATGAACACGTGCTGGCGGACGAGACCGGGTCCAGACTCGGGACGATGGCTGAAACCCTGGCATCGATTCCCGACGTGCGGGTTCGGCTGGACGGGTACAGCGATGAACGTGGCGATGCGAGCTACAACCATGGGCTTTCGCTGAGGCGCGCAGAACACGTTCGCGACGTTCTGATAGCCAGTGGCGTCCCTGCATCACGAATCGACGTGGCCGCGCACGGCGAATCTCCGGTCAGCGCCCCCAGCGTCGATAACTATGCGCTGGAACGTCGGGTCAGTCTGACGCTGTTCGTGAGCGATTCCGTATCCCCGTCGCTGGCAGCGGCTCCGGCAAACTAATCGCCCGACCCGAGCTCCCGATCCAAACTCCCCAAGGGCTCTCCGTGGAGCCTCCGCTCGGCCGGCCCTTCGACAGCAGGGGCCGGCCAATTTTCGTACCCACCCACGCCGTGCTTTGACTATAGTTGCGGGTTCGGACGTCGGGGAGGCAACGTGGCAACGCTAGCGGAGAAAACCTGTAAGCCCTGTGAGGGTGGCGTCGAGCCTCTCACGAGACAGCGGTCAGTCGACTTGCTCGAACAACTGCACGATGACTGGACACTGGCCGATAATGCGGCGTACATCGAACGTGCCTTTAACTTTCCGGTATTTTCCCGAACGATCGCTTTCGTCAACGCCATCGCGTGGGTTGCTACCGTCGAAGGGCATCATCCGGATCTGGAGGTGGGCTACGGCCGGTGTGTGGTCCGTTACACGACCCATGCAATCGGCGGGCTTTCGGAGAACGACTTCATTTGCGCGGCCAAGATAGACCGTCTTGCAGCTTAAGGGTAGTGGACCAATGACAGTGACGATCGAAGATATTCGCGCGGCCGCGAAGCGGCTTGCTGGTGTAACGGTGCTCACCCCGTTGATCCGATCTGCGGACATTGAAGAGCGCATAGGTGGGGCGTTACTAATCAAGCCCGAGTGCCTGCAACGTACCGGCTCATTCAAGCTGCGAGGTGCCTATAACCTGATGAGCCAGATGTCAGCGGATGACGCCCGTCGCGGCGTAGTTGCCTGGTCTTCAGGAAATCATGCGCAGGGCGTCGCGGCAGCGGGCAGCATGCTCGGCATCGAAACGACGATCGTCATGCCGGAGGATGCGCCGGCTGCAAAAATCGAGAATACCCGCAAGCTCGGTGGAACAACCGTGCTTTACGATCGTTACAGCGGTGATCGCGAGCAGATTGCTCGCGGTATTGCGGCGGAAACCGGGGCTGCGCTCGTCCCGTCCTACGAACACAAAGACATCATTGCCGGCCAGGGCACGATGGGACTGGAGCTAATGGCGCAGGCAGCCGAGCAACGCCTCGTGCCGGACCAGGTGCTGATCTGCTGCGGTGGCGGCGGCCTGAGCTCGGGGTCGGCAATTGCGATCAAGGACGCGTCCGCAGATACCGACGTCATTCTGGTTGAGCCGGAAGACTTCGACGATACCCGTCGGTCACTGGCAACCGGAAAACGCGAGGGCAACGATCCGGACGCGCGTTCGATTTGCGACGCGCTGCTATCGCCCACGCCCGGTGAGATGACGTTTGCGATCAATCGTGAACTCTGCAGCGCCGCGGTGACCGTCTCGGATGACGACGTTCGCCATGCCATGCGCGTCGCGTTTCGGGACCTGAAACTGGTCGTCGAACCAGGCGGCGCTGTCGCGCTCGCGGCGGTATTGGCCGGCAAAGTCGAGACGAAGGGTCTGACGACAGCCGTCGTCCTTAGCGGGGGTAACGTGGACGAGGCGATGTACGCCGCAATACAGAGCGAGGCGTTGTCAGACTGAGCGCAACTGTGGCTTACGTAGCACGGTGACGTTGTCGCCGGTGCGGGCAGGCGGTGGCCGGCGGTGATCCCGACCGCGATCCTGCCAGGAGTCGAGCCAGTAGATGATCTGGTTCATCGCATCCATGTCCTTGCGGACCTTGTGGGGCGCCATGTCGCAGACACCGATACCGTCTTCCGCGGCACGGACGTAATTCTGGCTGTCCCGCATCACGGCAATGATGGGGATACCCAGCGAGTCGAGAAAACGCATCAGCTGGTCGAAGCTGTTGGTGTTCGGCCGCGTACGGTTTGCGACAACGGCTAGTTTGTTGTCGCGACGGTCGATCTTGGCAACGAGTAGCAGGTCGGCAATGCATCGCGACGCCGCGTGAATGTCGATGGACGAGGGCAATACCGGTACCAGGATGCTGGTGGCGTCACGCGTCAGCTCGCGCAGTTTGTCGTGATCGAGGCTGGCCGGCGAGTCGACGATCAAGTTGACCGTTTCGTTCGGCACGCGCAGCTGCCAGCTGCGGGTCGCCTGCATGGATTTCTTGAACGCGGCGATGCCGTGGATCGGCGGGCGTGACGCGTCCCGTTTGTCCAGCCAGCGCATCGTCGAACCCTGCGGATCACAATCCATGATCGTGGGCATCGTTCCCAGCTTTGCGTAGTAGCTGGCGATGTTGGTCGCCAAGGTGGTCTTGCCGCTGCCGCCCTTGGGGTTCAGGACGACAATCCGGTTCAGGTTGTGTCGATTGGGTGTAATTAGCATGTCGCTCGCCTGCCTCTTCGTCCGATGCCTACGTCACCGGCTTTTTTTCGCCAACCCCCCAAAGATGACAGACGACCGCGGACCCGGTCGCTGTACGTGTTCACATATTAACCGCCCGGATTACTGAATGCCGGATTACGTCAAGTCCGGGCGAAACGGTGATATCGGGCGCCCAGCGACAGTGCGATGCCTCCCAGGATTAAGAGGCCACAGGCAATCAGCCGCGTCGTCAGCGCTTCGCCCAGCAACGCCACGCCACCCAACGCAGCAATCGCGGGCACTGAAAGCTGTATAAGCGCTGCCTGAAGCGCACTCAACGAGGGCAGAGCGGCGTACCAGATCACGTAGCCGACACCGGTGGTGAGGCTGCCAGACAGTGCCGCAAGCAGCAGTCCTTCTGTAGACACCTCCGCGGTAAACACGGCAACTATGCCGAAGCCGGCTGCCGGAGCGAGCACGCGAACAAAGTTCCCTGCCGTCGAGGCGAGCGGATGAGCTTCGTCGCGGCCGTACAGCGTGTACAGGCCCCAGCCGACGCCGGCGACGGCCATGAGTGCGCTACCGGACAGAGAGGGCGATGTAGCCCCGGGGAGCAGCAACGCTGACAGACCGAGGGCGGCGACGACCCAGCCGACGATCTCGCCCAGGACCGGGCGTTCACCTGAGACCAGAGCTGCGAGGATCATCGTCAGCTGCGCGAAGCCAAACAACAGCAGGGCACCCGTCGCTGCGCCCAGCGAGATGTAGGCGTACGAAAAGCATATTGCGTAGACGGCGAGTGTGATGGCTGACCGCCAGCTGCCGTGATCGGTAGGCTTGAACGATCCGCCGCCACGCAGTATCAGGATCACCACCAGCGTTATCGCAGCAGAGACGAGTCGGACAACCGTATAGGTCGGGGCATCGAGCGCGCCGTCGAAGAGTGCCAGGCGGCAGATAATCGAGTTGCCGGCGAAGGCAATCATCGCCATCGTGGTCAGCAGTGCAAGGCGCCCCAGGTGCCCGCGCGCATCGCGCTGGGTGGTGTCGATGTGAGCCTCCGAATCCTGAATCGGTTTGAGCCGTGTCAATCCTGCCGGGCATCCGGAACCGGGCGCAGTCCCGGCGAATCCGCCCGTATTGTTGACGGGCGCGCAGCATACCGGACTTCAGGGTTGACTGCTGATTGGACGCGCTGCCGACGCCAGTACGCGCTGTGGGCAGCAGCTAGCCGCTAATAACCTGTGGTTTGGATGCCGGCGGCCCCAGGCCGGCGGATTCAGACCTGGGGCTGACCGTTCTGTAGCCATTCTGCAACAACTGCTATGTGATCTGTGGTAGCTACATAGCTCTTTGTTTACATTCTGAAACATTTTCCGCATCATCGCGCGAGTGGCGTATGTGGCTAAAAGACCACGCGTCCGGCCAAGGGCAGGAATAGCTCGTGCCGAAAAAGACTAAGAAAATAACAAACTGCAATTAAGGGGTATCTCATGACGCACGACCTTCGCGCGCGATTCGCGCGCTGGTTCAGCGTTTTCGGCCTTGCGGCTGTCCTCTCGACTGTTGGCGCCGTCGCTGTGGCACAGGACGCCGACCAGGATGAAGACGAAGAAGACGTTGAAGAGCTGGTTCGGGAAGAAATCACCGTAACCGGGTCACGCATCAAGCGAAACGAATTTAACAGTGCTGCGCCGGTGACGATTATCACCGCTGAGCGAACACAGCTCGCCGGACTGCTGGAAACGTCGGATATTCTGCAAAGTTCGACGGTTGCCGCCGGTCAGCAGATCAACGACTCCTTCTCGGGTTTCGTTCCCGCAGGCGGCCCGGGCGCCAACACGCTGTCGCTGCGTGGACTGGGCGCACAGCGCACCCTGGTACTGGTGAACGGCAAACGTTGGGGACCTTCGGGCCTGCGTGGCAGCACCGCTGCTGTAGATCTGACGGCAATTCCGACGTCCATCGTGTCCCGCTACGAAATTCTGAAAGACGGCGCGTCGTCGGTTTACGGCGCTGACGCCGTCGCCGGTGTCGTCAACGTCATCACGAAGGAGCGCGTCGACGGCCTGCAGCTGAATATCCAGTCGCGTCTGCCCGAACAGGGCGGCGGCGAGGGCTACACGGCGGATGCGGTATGGGGCAAGGTTGGCGACAACTGGTCCTTCAACATCGGCGCGCAGTACGGCAAGCAGGAAGAGCTGGTTCGCACCGAGCGGGACTGGGCCGAATGTCCCATTCGTCCTCGCATTACCGACCAGGACGGCGATGGCACTATCGACAACCGTGATCCCACGACTGGCGAGCAGCTCTGCTTCGGCTTCCTGTACGGCACGATCTTCAACGCGGACCTGCGTTACGAGCCCACGCTCTCGGATCCGTTTGACACCACCAACGAGTTTTACGATCCGTTCTGGGGTGGCGTTGTCGGCCTGCCGTTCTACACTGAAGCCGGCACCGGCCCGCTCGACAATCAGCAGTTCTCGTTCTACCGCGACGAGCGCTCCTGGCCGCTTGAACAGATCGTCAACGAAGGTGAAATCTACTCCGTCACGTCATTCGGCGACATTGACTTCACAATCCTCGATCGTCAGGCCACGGCGTACTACGAGGCGTACTGGAACCGACGCGAATCACGGCTGAACGGCGGCTATCGTCAGTTCTTCCCGGTCGTTCCGGCGTCCAACCCGAACAATCCGATCGGTGACTTCGGGCCGCTGCCCGCTGTGTTCGGTGGCGGATTCCCGGCGCAAATCGTCCTTCCGTCGTACATGTTGCAGGACCCGAACAACTACGCCGAGATCGATCGCTTCAACATCTTTCTTGGCATGCGAGGTGACATCACCAGCACCTGGACCTACGACGCTTACATTGGGGTCAGCGATTCAGACGGTGAGTATCGCGACGAATCGTGGTTGAACGACCGTGTCAACGCCTCTATCGATGGCGTTCTTGACGGCGGTGGCAATGTCGTTTGCCGTGACCTTGTCAATTTCCCGAATTGCGTCTCGCCGAATTTCTTCGGTACCGACGCGATGCTCAACGGCGATCTGCCGGCATGGCGCGACTTCGTAAGCAAAAACACCGTGGGATCGACCACCTACGAGTCGCAACAGTTCAATGGCTACGTCACGGGTGAGCTCTTCGACATGCCCGCAGGACCGCTCAGCGCTGTCTTCGGCTTCGAGTATCGTCGCGAGGAGATCAACGACACACCGGACATCGAGGCGCAGAACGACAACATCTGGGGCGCGTCTACGGCGCAGATCACCGCGGGATCGGACACGGTTCGGGAGTTCTACAGCGAGTTTGAAGTACCGCTGTTCAAGGACCGGTTGCTGGCAGAGAGTATGGTGTTCAACGGCTCCTACCGGTGGACGGACTACAACTCCTACGGCAACGAAACGACCTACCGGCTGGCTCTCGACTGGCAGATCAACCAGAGCTTCAAGATTCGCGCGACGCGGGGCACGTCCTTCCGTCCGCCAGATCTGTTCGAGCAGTTCCTCGGCAACGAATCCGGCTTCCTGACGATCATCGACCCGTGCACCAACTACGGCGACGATTTCCGTCCGGGCGACGTGATCTACGACAACTGCGCATCGGAAGGCCTGGCGCCGGACTTTGCCGGCACGACCAATTCGATTCGGACTATCACCGGTGGTGCGCAGGATCTGATTGCCGAGACGTCCGATTCCTGGACGGCGGGCTTCGTGCTTACGCCGGGAGAGACCGGCATCTCCTTTGCCATGAGCTGGTTTGACATCGAGCTGAACGACACGGTTGCAAGCCCGACCGAGAACTTCATCCTGTCGGACTGCTACACGTCTGCCAACTTCAGCAGCCCGTTCTGTCGTCGTATCTCGGCGCGTGACGAGTTCGGCAACCTGACGGATGTCGACTCATCGCTGCTCAACATCGGCTTGCAGAGAACGTCAGGTATGGATATCGATATCCTGTACCGAAAGGAGTTCTCGACCTTCGATCTGACGATTGATGGTACGGCGACCAACATCCAGAATCAGGAACAGGAGCTTCTGGGTGAGTTCGACGAGTTCGTCAACAAATGGGCCTTTCCGGACTGGGCTTTCCAGACGAGTGCACAGGTTGACTGGCGTGACTGGACGTTCTTCTGGACGATCAACTGGATTGGCAACCAGCAGGAAGATCCTGTCTTTGATCCTGGCACGACCAACGTCGATCGTCCGGTCAAGACGGGTACGCGGACGTACAACAGCGTCGCTGCTCGATACACGGCGTCTGATTGGCAGGTTATTGCCACGGTTACGAACCTGTTCGATCGCAATCCGCCGATCATCGGCGACAGCGTCGGTTCGCAGACGGCCAACCGGATCTACAACACGCTGCCGGCTGCCGGCTATGACCTGTTTGGTCGCAGCTTTGTCGTGCAGGCGTCGTTGTTCTTCGGTCAGTAAATCTGCATTGACGTAACGCACTGAAAGGGCGGGCGAAAGCCCGCCCTTTTTTGCGTCAAAACGTCCGGTTTTGTACCCTTTTGCTGTAAATGTGGAGTCGGGGCGGACATCGACATTTGATGAGGAACCTAATGCAACGACCAGCTCTAGCCTTTTCGGCGCTCATTGCACTTTCAACGTCGCTTGGTGCTTTGGCAGAACAGATTCCGATCCAGGCCTGGATTCACGATCCCGTTATCAGCAGCGTGAGAGTAAGCCCGGACGGCAATCACATTGCCGCGATAACGCTGTCTGACGTCAACAGTCCGCCCGACGTCACGATCTGGGATACGTCCGATCTGTCAAAGCCGCCTGAGCGATTCGCGCCCGGCGATTCGAAAGCGGTCAGCGTCGCCTGGCTCAACAACGAGACCTTGTTCGTCAACGGCATGCAGAAGTTCGACCGCACCGGCGCAGGCGCTGTTAAGGCAATTCGGACTCGCGCCTATCTTGCCGACGCAAAAGCCCAGCGTTTCCGCTCGCTGTTTTCCGGATCGAACGCGGACGAGATCTTCCAGGTCAGCCTGTTTGATCGATTGCCGCAGAAGCCGAACAAGATTCTGGTGTCGGCGCTGAACTTCGAGTTTGCAAACGATATCTACGAGGTTGATCTGAAGACGCGGCGATCTGTTCGTGTGTTCCGGGGTGCGACCGGGGAGAGCTTCTTCGCGGATCCGTACGGCAACATACGAGGTCGCTCACGATTTCTCGGCGATGGCGACAGTGCGCGTCTCGAGTTCGCCTACCGCGTCAGCACCGACGATAGTTGGGAGGTTCATCACGAGTTCATGGCCGGTGAGCGCGAGGGTATGCAGCCGGTCGGTATGGACATCGACGGTCGTACTGTCTACATGCGTGACAACAAGGGTCGCGAAAAAGCGGTTATCCGCAAGTACGACCTGATCGATCGCGAGCTCAGCGACCCGATCTACGCAGATGCCTCTTTCGAAGCCACCGGCGTGATGCAAAGTACCCGTCCGGAGGACTTCGGTCAGCTCATCGGATTCACGGCGCTGTCGGAAAAGTCGATTGTCGAGTACACCGATGACGATTGGGCGCTGCTGCAACAACGTATCGACGCGGCGCTGCCGGCCGAATACAACTCAATCACGTCGATGTCCGATGACAAGACGATTGCTGTCGTGCAGTCCAGTGGTCCAAAGGAGCCGGGTGCCTTCTATCTGCTCATCAACGGCGAGCAGTTGATGGCGCTGGGTCGCGCGTATCCCTATCTGGAGCCGGACAAGCTGGCGACGATGGAATACGTAACCTACAAGGCTCGGGATGGGCTGGAGATACCGGCATACCTGACGTATCCGACCGATGGCGAAGCTCCGTATCCGGCGGTGATCATGCCGCACGGTGGGCCGTGGGCAAGAGATCTCTACGGCTGGGACTCCTGGGCGCAGTTTCTTGCCAATCGGGGCTATCTCGTGCTCCAGCCGCAGTATCGTGGCAGCGATGAGTGGGGCCAGACCTTGTGGCGCGCTGGAGACCGGCAGTGGGGTCAGAAGATGCAGGACGACAAGGACGACGGTGCCATGTGGCTGGTCGAGCAGGGGCTTGCCGACCGGGATCGGTTGGCGATGCACGGGTTCTCGTACGGGGGCTACGCGTCTATGGCCGCGGTGGTTCGGGACAACCCGCCTTACCAGTGTGCAATCGCAGGTGCCGGGCTCGCCGAACTGCGAACCTTCGACAAGATGACGTTCGACACACGCTTCGGGCGTGAATTTCAGAACCCGACAATCGCAGGCCTGTCGCCGCTCGATGAGGTTGATAATGCGAGCATCCCGCTGATGATCTACCACGGCGATCGCGATCAGATCGTACCGGTGGAGCAGTCCCGGAAGTATTACCGGGCACTACAGCGCGCTGGCAAGGATGTCGAGTACACCGAGATTCCGGACATGCCGCACGGGACTCCCTGGCCACAGCATCGGCTGGCGCTCTTCGAGATTCTTGAAAACTACCTGGCGAATAGCTGCGGACCGGGTGGTCTGTAGCGCTCCGAGATTCAGATCGCCTATGCAAAAGGCCGGTCATTGACCGGCCTTTTTTCTGGCTACCCTTACTGCCAATCGGTCAGAACATTTCTGACGGGCCCGGCTGATCCTCCGCGGGCGCATCCCGGCTCACGATCCAGTCGCCGGTGATCATCTTGTCGTAGCTAAGCCCCGGTCCGACCATGGGATATACGCCGGCATCCGGGTCGATGATGACTTCCAGAAACGCGGGTCCATCAAACTCGATAAAGTCCTTGATGGTCGTCTCGATATCTTCTTTTCGATCCAGCTTGCGCGCGAACCTGAAGCCGTCCGCTTCGGCCGCCTTTACGAAGTCCTTGCGATGAAGCGACTTGTCGCTGCCCGACATGCGGCTGTTGTAATACAGCTTCTGCCATTGCCGGACCATGCCATCACCGTAGTTGTTCAGAACGATGACTTTGATTGGCAGGCCGTAGGTCGTGGCCGTCTCGAGCTCACCGATGTTCATCCGCATGCTGCCGTCGCCGTCGATATCGATAACCAGTCGATCCGGCTGGGCAAACTGGGCGCCGATTGCAGCGGGTAGGCCAAAGCCCATGGTCCCCATGCTGCCTGAGGTGAGCCACAGTCGCGGCTCCCGGTAATCAAAGTATTGCGCGGCCCACATCTGATGCTGGCCGACGCCTGTCGAGATAATCGCTTTACCGCCGGTCAGCTTGTTGATCTCTTCAATGACGGCGTAGGGCTGAATCAGTTCGCTCTCACGATCGTAATTCAGCTTGTGTCGTTCCTTCAGCTCGGCGATGTGCTCGTGCCACGCCGGGAACTGCTTGTTGAAGCCAATCCGCTTGCCGTAGGCGAGCAGCTCTTCCAGGTCCCGATTCAGTACGCCGACGTGGTGCCAGTTGACGGACTTCACCTTGCCGATTTCGGATACGTCGACGTCAAAGTGCGCAATCTTCTTTGCGTTCGGTGCGAAGCGACCCGGGTCTCCCGCGACCCGGTCGTCGAATCGCGCGCCGACAGCGATCAGGAAGTCGCAGTCCTCCACGGCGTAGTTGGCGAACGCCATACCATGCATACCGAGCATGTGCAGCGACAGCGGGTGAGTGGTATCACTGGCGCCGAGCGCCATCAATGTCGTCGTTACCGGCAGTCCGTGATGATCGGCCAGCCGCCGCATGGCCTTTGCAGCGTTGCTGTTGATGACGCCGCCACCGGCGTAGATCAACGGGCGCTCCGCTTCCGCAAGCATGTTGTAGAAGCGCTCGCAGTCGTCGTCCGTCAGCCGGTTTTCGACGACGGCCTGCAGTCGATTTCGGTATCCGGTCAGCGCGAGCTCACCAGCGCCTTTGAATTCTCCAGACCAGTTCTGCACGTCCTTCGGGATATCGACCACGACCGGGCCCGGACGTCCGGTTCTTGCCAGCTCGAACGCGGCGCGCATCGTTGCCTCGAGGCGCGCCGGGTCAGTGACGAGAAAGATGTGCTTCGCAACGGCGCCCATGATTGCCGAGACCGGTGCCTCCTGGAACGCATCCGTGCCAATGGCGTTGGTCGGGACCTGCCCGGTAATGACGACCATCGGCACCGAGTCCGCCATGCTGTCGCGCACCGGAGTCACGGTGTTCGTGGCCCCGGGACCGGAGGTCACCATGACGACGCCGACCTTGCCGCTTGCCCGGGCATAGCCTGCCGCCATGAAGCCAGCGCCCTGCTCGTTGGCCGGGACGATCAGCGGGATCGGGGACTTGCCATCCGGGCCGCGATTGTCGTTGTTGTAACGAAACACCGCATCGTAGGTGGGCAGTATGGCGCCACCGGAGTAGCCGAAGACGATATCGACGCCTTCGTCGGCAAGTACCTGCACGACGATATCCGCGCCGGTCATCGTCCGGCCCGCCATCGGGTGGGTATGCTCGTTGTCGGCCGGTGCCTGGCTGCTCATGGGCGGGTCGCGGTGACGTAAGTTGCGGATTTCCGGCGAGTGTTTACTAATTCGGGTGGCATTGCAATACTCCGCCTCTGGTCCGGCGCGGCCGCCGGCCGACCGGTCCCGGACCCCGATACCCAGCAGGAGCAAAAGTCCATGCGCCACGTCATTTCGGTGCTGCTCGAGAACGAAGTCGGTGCGCTGACGCGCATGACCGGTTTGTTTTCGACGCGCGGATACAACATCGACTCGCTGAATGTCGCACCGACCGATGACCCGACGGTCTCGCGGGTCACGGTGGTCGCTTCCGGCTCCGACGCGGCCATCGCACAGCTCAATGCCCAGCTCGGCAAGCTCGTCGACGTCGTCAATATCCACGACATGACCCTGGGCGAGCACTTCGAGCGCGAACTCGTGATCGTCAAGCTGAAGCTCGCGACCGGCGGTCTGGCCAAAGTGATCGCACTCGCGGAGCAGTACGGTGCCGAGGTGCTTGATGATGCGCAGAGCAGCTGCACCATCCAGCTGACGGGCCGGATCGCGGAGGTTGACGAATTCGTGGCTGCTGCACAGAAGATCGGCAAACTGCAGGCCGTCGCAAGGAGCGGCAGCGTCGCCGTCTCCAAGGGTGAGGTCACCTTGTCGACGTACGCCAAGACGCAGCGGCTCACCGGTTAATGTCGGCAAATGGCGGCGCTCGATCTTCAATCGCTGCGACGAATCGTCGTAAAGATCGGCTCGGCGCTGCTGGTCGACGAGAAGGGCGAGTTCGCGCCGGAGTCACTGGACAGGCTTTCCAGTGACATAGCGCTGGCGCGCGGCGCCGGTCAGGAACTCCTCATCGTATCGTCCGGTGCCGTGGCGATCGGCTGTCACGTGCTGGGCATCAAACGCCGTCGGGCGCGACTTGATGAGCTGCAGGCGGCGGCAGCGGCCGGGCAGGTGCAGCTCGTGCAGGCGTGGCAGTCCGCGCTGTCGGCGCATGGCCTGGGGGTTGCCCAGATCCTGCTGACGCCGGACGACACGGAACACCGCCGGCGATTTCTGAACGCGCGAGGCACCCTCAACCGACTGCTCGATCACGGAGTTGTGCCGGTGATCAATGAGAACGACACCGTGGCGACCGACGAACTCCGCTATGGCGACAATGATCGCCTCGCTGCACGCGTCGCTCAGCTCGTCATGGCCGACGGGCTGATCCTGCTGTCCGACGTTGACGGGCTTTACAGCGCCGATCCGCGGACCGACAGCTCGGCAGTGCACGTGCCGGTTGTCAGCTCTCTCGAACCAGCCGTCTTCAAGATGGCGGGTGAAAGCAGTTCCGCCGTCGGCAGTGGTGGCATGCGCACGAAGCTGGAAGCCGCACGAATTGCCACGCACGCGGGCTGTACAACGGTCATCGCCAGCGGTCACGAAGAGACGCCCTTGAAGGCGCTCGCCGAGGGTGCGCGATGCACGGTGTTTCTCCCCGAAGGCACGCCGGCGGCGGCGCGCAAGCAATGGCTCGCCGGACGGCTTGAAGTGCGTGGCTGGGTCGAGCTCGACGACGGTGCCGTGGCCGCGCTCGGCAATGGCAGCAGCCTTCTGCCCGTCGGGATCGTCGCAGCAGACGGGGACTTCCGGCGCGGTGATGCGATCAGCCTCCTTGGCTCTGATAAAAGAGAGCTGGGCCGCGGGCTGGTGTGTTACGACGTGACCGAAGTGCGTGCGATCATGGGGCGCCGTTCCGAGGACATCGAGGATCGGCTCGGGTATCGTGGCCGAAGTGTCGTCGTGCATCGTGACGACCTCGTTTTATTCCATCGTTAGTAACAGACACGGATGAGCAACCAGCAATGAGTACCGCTGCGAACCAACTCAGCATTCCACAGATCATGGATGATCTTGGTCAGTCGGCGCGCGCCGCACAGACGACGCTTGCACGCAGCACGACGGAGGATCGCAACGCCGCTTTGCTTGAGGCAGCACGGACACTGCGGGACCAGCAGCAGGCGATCATCGCAGCGAATGACAAGGACATGCACAGCGCACGGGAGCGGGATCTGTCGCCCGCGATGCTGGATCGCCTGATGCTCGACGAAGCGCGCGTAGAGTCGATGGCGGCGGGCCTGGAGTCGATTGCCGCATTGCCAGATCCGGTTGGTCGTGTTCTCGCAGAGTGGGAACGGCCGAACGGGCTTCGGATACAGCGGGTCGCAGTTCCGCTCGGTGTCATCGGCATCATCTACGAAAGCCGGCCCAACGTTACCGCCGATGCAGCGGCGCTGTGTATCAAGTCCGGCAACGCGGTAATCCTTCGCGGCGGTTCCGAGAGCTTCCACTCCAGCACCGCGATTCATCAGTGCCTGGTAGCGGGGCTCGAATCTGCCGGTCTCGATCCGCTGTCGGTACAAATGATTCCGACGACCGACCGGGCGGCGGTCGGCTACCTCCTGTCCTCAATGGCCAACTTTGTGGACGTAGTTGTGCCGCGTGGTGGCAAGCGCCTCATCGAGCGTGTGCAGGCAGAAGCACGCGTGCCAGTTATCGGTCATCTGGAAGGAATCTGTCACGTCTATCTGCACGAGTCCGCCGATGCGGCGATGGCTCGCGACGTTGTCGTCAATGCGAAGCTGAGGCGCACGGGAATCTGCGGTGCCGCCGAAACGGTACTGGTGGATGCGGCGGCCGCCGAGCGACTGTTGCCGACGGTGATCGCGGCGCTGCAGGAAGGTGGCTGTGAAGTTCGCGGCGACGACACGGTTCAGGCGATTGCCAGCGACATCGTACCTGCTACGGAGGCGGACTGGCCGACCGAGTACCTCGATTCGATCATCGCTATCCGCGTAGTGGCTGATATCGCTGCCGCAATCGAGCACATTGGCCACTACGGTTCGGGGCATACCGAGAGCATCGTGGCGGACGACTCGGCGGCCGCCGATCGATTCCTCCGCGACGTCGACAGCGCAATTCTTCTGCACAATGCCTCGACCCAGTTTGCCGACGGCGGTGAGTTTGGCATGGGCGCAGAGATCGGCATTGCGACGGGGCGCATTCATGCGCGTGGTCCGGTTGGCGCCGAACAGCTGACGAGCTACAAGTACGTCGTCCGTGGTACAGGACAGGTTCGGCCCTGATGCAGCCGAAGGCGGACTCCGCCAGCGACAACTACGATCTCATCATTATCGGCGGCGGCATCAACGGTGCCGGCATTGCTCGCGACGCGGGCATGCGCGGGATTCGTACGTTGCTTCTCGAGGCAGGAGACTTCGGCAGCGGCACCTCCAGCTGGTCGTCTCGTCTGATCCACGGCGGATTGCGCTATCTGGAGTACGCCGAGATTGGCCTGGTTCGGGAGTCGCTGCGCGAGCGCCGCTTGCTGCTTGAACACGCGCCGCATCTGGTGCGACCGCTAAAGCTCACCATCCCGATCTACAAAGGTGCGCGTCGAGGACGATTCCTGATCCGGCTCGGGATGCTTGCGTACGACGCGCTTTCACTCGGCAAATCGCTGCCGTCGCACGCAATGCTGGGTCGAAGTGAGGTGCTGGATGTCGCGCCGGCGCTCAATGCAGAGGGGCTCGAGGGCGCGGCAGCCTACTATGACGCGCAGGTCAGTTTCGCCGAACGACTCGTCCTGGAGAATGTGCTCGACGCCACAGCTCACGGCGTTACGGCACGAAACTACGCGAGAGTCGTGTCGATAACGGCACGCGAAAACGGCTGGCATACGGTTGTTGCCCAGTCGTTGAGTGGAGCGCAACAAACGTCGCGGGCCCGGGTCGTGATCAATGCAGCGGGCCCGTGGGTCGATTACGTACTGGACTGCGCGCCCGTTGAACAACCGGACTACATGGGTGGTACCAAAGGCAGTCACATCATCGTTGGCGAATTTTCGGGTGCGCCCACGGACGCGTTCTACGTCGAAGCAGAGAGCGACGGGCGACCGTTTTTCATTCTGCCGTGGAACGGACAGGTTCTGATTGGTACCACCGATATCCGGATCGACGGCAATCCTGCCGACGCGGCCGCCTCGGACGTCGAGATCGACTATCTCCTGGACGAAACCAACCGGGTATTTCCCGCAGCATCGCTGAGCCGCAAGGACATACACTTTGTCTACGCCGGCGTGCGGCCCTTGCCGCGCAAGGAAGACGGACCTGAGTCGGCCATAACCCGGGCCCACATCATCAAGCGACATGCGTCGCCGCTTGACGGAATGCTGTCCATCATCGGCGGCAAACTGACAACGTACAGGAGCCTGGCAGAAGAAGCTGTGGACAACGTCTGTAGCCTGCTTGGGCGCAAGCGCGGGCACTGTCCGACCCGCGTCAGCCCGTTACCTGGCGGGTCAGCTGACGCCGACGCTTCGGAGAGTGCCCCGGTCAGGTTCGCGTCGCTTGCCGAGTCGGGGCAAAACAGGCTCGCCTCGATCTACGGCAGCCGAACGCATCGTTTGGCGGCGATCTGCCAGGCTGAACCCGCTCTTGCGCGGTCCGTGGGCGAGGGTGGTCTGGTTCTTGCTGCAGAAGTTGCACTCGCGGTCCGAGAGGAGATGGCTCGGACACTTGTCGATATCGTGCACCGACGCCTGATGGTCGGCCTCGCGGCCGACTACAACACCGGTCTCGTGACCGCGATCGCGGACGTCGCCGCCGTCGAGTTCGGCTGGTCAGACGCTGACCGCGATGCCGAACTCGAGGCTTTGCGCGACTACGACGCTCGCCTCCAGCGACGCGTTACGCCGACTGAACGAGCGACTGAATGATCCCGTTCAGTGTGTCGCTCGGCCGCATTGCCGCAGACGCCTTCGCATCGTCTGGTCGGTAGTAGCCGCCGATATCGACCTCGACACCCTGAACCGCATTCAGCTCGTCCACAATCGCGGCCTCGTTTTCCTGCAGGGCTTTCGAGATCGGCGCAAAGCGGGCCTGCAGTTCGGCATCGTCTGACTGGCCAGCGAGCGCTTCGGCCCAGAACATGGCGAGGTAGAAGTGGCTGCCACGGTTGTCGAGCTCGCCTGCCTTGCGCGACGGCGATTTGTTCTCGCGCAGGAATTTACTGTTGGCTGCGTCCAGTGCCTCGGCGAGTACGGCGGCCCGCGGATTGTCAGACTTGTCGGCCAAATCGCCTATCGCCACCGCGAGCGCCAGAAATTCGCCGAGCGAGTCCCAGCGCAGGTGATTTTCCTCGACGAACTGTTGCACGTGTTTCGGCGCCGACCCGCCGGCGCCGGTTTCGTACAGGCCGCCACCGGCGAGAAGCGGCACGATGGACAACATCTTGGCGCTCGTACCGAGTTCCAGGATTGGAAACAGGTCGGTGAGGTAGTCACGCAAAACGTTGCCGGTGACTGAGATCGTATCGTCGCCGGCCATGACCCGTTCGAGCGTGGCATGCATCGCGTCAACCGGGGCGAGGATCCGGATGTCCAGACCAGCGGTGTCGTGATCCTTCAGATAGGTTTCGACTTTCCCGATCAGGTTGTTGTCGTGCGCGCGATTCTTGTCGAGCCAGAAGATGGCGGCCGCTCCGGTTGCGCGCGCGCGGCTGACGGCCAGCCGCACCCAGTCGCGAATCGGCAGGTCGCGGGTCTGGCACATCCGCCAGATATCACCTGCACCAACCGCGTGCTCGAGCAAGGTTTTGCCGTCGCCATCGACGACGCGAACCTTGCCCGCGGCGGCGACCTCGAAGGTTTTGTCGTGTGACCCGTATTCCTCGGCCTTCTGTGCCATCAGGCCGACGTTCGAGACGTTACCCATCGTCGTGACATCGAACGCGCCGTTGGTCCTGCAGCAATCGATGACCGCCTGGTAAATGCCGGCGTACGACCGATCGGGGATCAGGGCCTTGGTGTCGTGAAGCTTGCCGTCCGGTCCCCACATCTGGCCGGATGAACGGATGGCGGCAGGCATCGACGCGTCGATGATGACGTTGCTGGGCACGTGCAGATTCGTAATTCCCTTGTCCGAGTCGACCATCGCAAGGCGTGGACGGGTCGCATAGACAGCGGCGATATCGGCCTCGACAGTCTCGCGCTGGTTGTCAGGCAAGGTGGCTATCTTGTCGTAGACGTCGCCAATGCCGTTGTTGGCATCGACGCCAATCTCATCGAAAAGGGCGGCATGCTTCTCGAATACGTCCTTGTAGTACACGCGAACGGCGTGACCGAACAGGATCGGATCGGAGACCTTCATCATCGTCGCTTTGAGATGTAGCGAGAGCAAGAGACCGTCGTCGCCCGCCGCCGAAATCTCGCGCTCGTAGTATTCCTGCAAGGCAGCGCAGTCCATCCGCGACGCGTCAATGACCTCGTCGGCCTGCACCGGTACGGCCTCCCGAAGCACGGTGACGTTTCCGTCGCCGGCGACGTGTTCGATGCGCAGGTCGCCGGCTGTAGTGACGACAGCGGATTGCTCAGCCGAATAGAAGTCACCGTCTGGCATGCTTGCGACGTGGGACTGCGAGTCCGCGGACCACGCGCCCATGGAATGCGGATTGTTCCTGGCGTACTCCTTGACCGCTGCGGCTACGCGTCGGTCGGAGTTGCCCTCACGAAGGACCGGGTTAACGGCGCTGCCGAGTACCTTGGCATACCGGTCCCGAACTGCGCGCTCATCGTCGTTGGCAGGTTCTTCCGGGTAATCAGGGATGTCATAACCCTGCGACTGGAGCTCGCGGATCGCCGCGGTCAGCTGCGGAATCGATGCGCTGATGTTCGGTAATTTGATGATGTTTGCCGCGGGCGTCTTGGCCAGTTCGCCAAGCTCGGCCAAATCGTCGTTCTGCCGCTGCTCGTCGGTCAGCGCTTCCGGAAAGTTGGCGATGATCCGACCCGAAAGGGATATGTCCCGGGTCTCGACGTTAACGTCGGCCGCTGTGCAGAAGGCGTTGATGACAGGCAGCAGCGAATAGGTCGCGAGCGCCGGGGCTTCGTCGGTAATGGTGTAGATGATCTTGCTCGAGCTCATGCGTCCCCCGATGGAAAGCTCTTGAAAAACAAAATTGGTGGTTTGGGTTACTTCCGATCGACGATCAGTTGTGGCCCGCTGCGGCCGAACACGTGCTTGGTGAAGATGCCGTAGACGTGACCGCAGTTCTCGCAAAACGCCACGAAGAACCAGGGCGTGTTTTCCCGGGACGTTTCCTCGCTGGGTTTCGAGACGATCTTGTCGATCCCGCTGATTGAGCAGGACGGGCAGACGGGTTCAGCCATGGAAGTTCCTGATGTCGATCCGCGGCCCTCGGAATGTTGCCGCGCGGCGCCATTATAATGCGCGCTCCGCCAAATCTCTCGTCCGTTTCGGAGTCACCATGACATTGTCCCTACTCACCGCGTGCCGCATCGCCTGCCTCTCCCTGCTCCTGTCGGGTCTCGCGCAATCGGCGCCAGCAGGCCCTGAGGAAGTGACCGCCAATGCGGCAGAAGAACTGCCACGGCGACCCCGGATTGGCCTTGTGCTCGGCGGCGGAGGGGCGCGCGGCGCCGCGCACATCGGCGTCCTTCGCGAACTCGAGCGACAGAGGATCCCGGTCGACGCGATCGCGGGCACCAGTATGGGCGCGATCATCGGTGGCTTGTACGCGGCGGGACATACCGTGGACGAACTGGAAGAACTCGTGCGCTCTATCGACTGGAACGATGCGTTCACCGATGACACGCGCCGAGAGGACAAGCGGTTCAGGCGCAAGCAGGACGATCGGGAATATCCGATCGGTCTGGAGATCGGGCTGCGTGATGGTGAGCTTCGGCTGCCCCGTGGTGCAGTTTCCGGACAAAAGGTTGCGCTATTGTTGCGATCACTGACGCTGCACGTGCCGTCTGACCAGGATTTCGATCTTTTGCCGATTCCGTACCGGGCCGTTGCGGCCGACTTGGTCACCGGCCAACCGTACGTCATGGGCAAGGGCGATCTTGCCCGGGCCATTCGAGCGAGTATGGCCGCCCCCGGTGTCTTTGCGCCGGTCGAGTACGACGGCCGGATGCTCGTCGACGGCGGACTGGACGGCAACGTCCCGGTGTCGACCATCCGTGACATGGATGTCGACGTGATCATTGCCGTCGACGTGGAGTTTCCACTGTACGCGCCTGATCAGCTGAACACGGCCCTCGACGTCACCGCGCAAATGCTGACCATCCTGATTCGCAACGAGACGCGTGAGCAGCTCGCGACGCTGGGGCGCGACGATATCCTGATTCGGCCGGACCTCGGTCAGTTCGGGTCGGCTGATTTCGGCGGCATTGGCGCAGCGATCGAGCCCGGCGTCGATGCCACAAAGGCGGTTGTGGCCAAGTTGAGCGCTCACAGCCTCGGCACAGAGGAATACACACGGCACGTTGCTGCGCGGCAGGCTCGCCGCAGCGACGCCCCGGAGCGGATCGACTTTGTACGCATCAGCGCCGAAAGCGGATTTGCGCCCAAGGTTCTCGAAGCGCGTTTGACGAGTAGCGATGGCGATGCCGTCGATGCAGACACGTTCGCCGCAGATGCTGCCTCCCTGTACGGTCTCGAGACGTTCGAGCGGGTCGGTTATCGCTTCGTTGAAGACGGCGATCGTACCGGCGTCGAGTTCACCGGCGACGCGAAGGCCTGGGGGCCAAACTACCTGCGCTTCGGGTTGGCTCTGCAGGATGACTTTGAGGGAGCAACGTCGTTCGACCTGTCTGCGCGGCTGACACGCACGGCCCTGAATCCGCTTGGCGCGGAGTGGCGAAACGATCTGCGACTCGGCACGCGTCCCTACCTGCGTAGCGAGCTGTATCAGCCGCTGAGCTTCAATTCACGCTATTTCATCGCACCGAGGATCGAGGCCGGGCAGGACAATTTCAGCGTGTTCGCCGAGGACGACAACGTCGCGCGCTATCGGATCACCGAAGCGGAACTCGGTCTCGACGTCGGCCGTGAGCTGGGCAAGTGGGGTGAATTCCGGGCGGGTGTCTTCCGCGGTCTGTCCGACGCGTCGGTGCGCGTCGGCGACCCTGCATTGCCGGACGTCGATCTGAATACAGGAGGGACCTTTGCGCGACTCGCTTTCGATACGCTCGACAGCGGGCAGATACCTCTCAGCGGGTTACGCGGCGACGTGCGGTGGGTGAGGTCGTCGAGCGGTCTCGGCGCGGATGCCGATGCAGACGCAATAGAGTCCAGCATCGATTTTGTTCGCACGTTCGGTCGCCACTCCCTATCAGTGGGGGCACTCCTTAACGTGGCCCTGGAGGACGATTCGCTGGTACAGAACTTCTATCCGCTTGGCGGATTCCTGCGCCTGTCCGGCCTTGCCCGCGGTGAAATCAGTGGTCCACACGCCGGCGTCGCCCGCCTCGTCTACTACCGTCGCTCCGGAGATACGGGCGGGCTGTTTGAGATTCCGCTTTACGTCGGCGCGTCGCTGGAGGCCGGCAACGTCTGGGAGCGACGTTCGGATATCGGCTTTGATTCGATGATTACCAGCGGAAGCGTCTTTTTTGGCCTCGATACGTTTTTCGGGCCCGTCTATTTCGCGGCCGGACTCGCGGAAGGCGGTCGATCGAACTTTTACCTGTCTGTCGGTGTACCGCCGTAGCAGCGGGGCTAGCGAACGAGCTTCTCCAGCACCTGTGTCGGGGTGTCGGTATGCCGATAGTAGCCATGACGCTGTGCCATGTTGTCGAATGCCTCATCGCGTTCCGCCTCTGTCGGGTACCACAGAACCCGTTCCCAGTCGTCGCCCAGGAGTCGGTTGAAGGTGTCTCCGGGAGGGAGTGTGACGCGAATGCCGAAGCGGCGTTCTGCGCCGGCCTTGTCAGGCTCGACAAGATTATGTGAGTGACAGAAGTCCATGGTGCCGGTTTGTGGACAAAAGACGCGGCGAGTATAGCGCAGTTGTTGCGTTCTGCAGACGATGCCCGGAACACACGCAGCGCAGATTGCAAGCTGGTACAGCGACGGGGGTTTGACGACAATCGAGCGTAATGGGTGCCTCGGCACCTGCCAGTCCAGCCCCGATGAGCGACCAGACGAACCGAGCAAAAACGCAGTCGCGAAAAGGTGAGGCCGAGTTCTTCACCGTCGGGCCGCCGTTGCACGCCGTTCGCTCCGGCTATATTGAGCGGCCGGCCGACAACGAACTCTTTGATATCGTTACCAGCGGCCGCGACGCCTATCTGTTCGCTCCGATGCGCTCGGGCAAGACAAGCCTGATCGTTGCCACCGCTGCACGACTGCAGAATAACGGTTATCTGGTAGCAAACCTTGATCTCGCGCAGATGGGTGAACGCGACGCCGGCAGTGATTCCGGCCGTTGGTACTACAGCATCGCCTACCGTCTGCTGCGCCAGTTGCGCATCAAGGTGGATCTGCAGACCTGGTGGCAGGACAAGTCCATCCTGACAAGCAGGCAGCGACTGTTCGAGTTTTACATCGAAGTGTTGCTTGCAAACACCACCCAGCCGGTTGTTGTGATCATCGACGAACTGCAGGCGATCGAGGGCCTGGAGTTTGCCGGGCAGCTCGTCGAGAGTATCACGGCGGTCAACAAGGCGAGGGTGACGGAGCCTGAGTTTGCCCGGCTAACGTTTGTGCTGGCTGGCGAGGGCGATCCACGGCTTGTCGTCGCGAGTCCCGAGATGTCCCCGTTTGGCATGATGCAACCGGTGCGCCTCGGTAACTTCAGCCGGGAGTCGCTGCAGTCGTTCGAACCGGAGCTCAATCGCTCGATCGAGGATGCCCGTCTGGCTCTGGACCGGATCTATCACTGGACTCGGGGGCAGCCGTACCTGACGCAAAAGATCGCCAGAATGGTCTCGCGCGATTCCAGTGGAGAACCTGTCGAGGATGTTGTCGACAGCGTGGTCAACACGCAGTTTGGCGCGCGTGCATCGGTGACCAACGAGCCGCATCTCGCACACATAAATCGACGAGTTCTGGCGGATCGAAAGACCTATGAGTCCTGTTTGACGACCTACGGCCGGGTCAGAAAGGGTATCGCGGTTTCGTACGACCCGGATTCACGTGCGCAGCGCGCACTCCTGGCGGTCGGGCTCATCGTGCCCGACAAGTCGGGCAATATCGCGGTCGCGTCGCCGCTGTACGAGCTGGCCTTCACGGCGCGCTGGGCCAATGAAAATCTGCCCTTGCACTGGCGTGGGCCTGCGGTAGCCGCCGGCCTGCTGTTACTGCTGACCGCCGTGCCGTTCTGGTATACGCAGCTTTTGCCCAAACCCTACGCGCGGATCCTGACCTCCGCGTCGACCGATTACGCCGCCGTTGCCACCGCCTGGGAAAATCTGAGGTCGTTTCCCGGCCATACCGAGACTGCGGACCGCCTGTACACCCGCTACCTGAACAGTCGTGCGCTGGAAGCAGAGACCGATAGTCAGATCGTGCAGGTCGCCGGGTTCGCAGGCGGACTCGAGGGTGCGGACGACATGGCTGAACGGTTCGTCGCCGATTTCTGGGACCGCCGCGCAAAGACTGCCTTGCGCAATGAAGATCGGGACGCGGCGTTGCTGGCGATCATTGAAAGTTTCGTTCGGGCGACGCCTGCCAGGCGTCGCCTTGCCGGCTCTCTGATTGGTGAGGACTACCCGCTACTGATCGGCACGATTGATGCCGAAGCGCCGGAGCAACTTGTCTTCGATTCGGCAAATCAGCTCCTGACACTGACCCGGGGAGCGCGTATCGAGCAGTGGGCCGTGCAAGCAGGCCAGCTTGAGCAAAGGGCAGGCTGGTCGGCATCGGCCCTCGACGTGACGCCATTGCTGCGTCGCATCGTACTCGACCAGGAAGGCACCGTGAGTCGCGTCGGTCTCACTGTGAACGTCAGTCACGGGCGCCTCGACGACATTCGAATGCGACTTATCGCGCCATCCGGCAGAGCCGTCGAACTGCTCTTCGAAGAGTCCCGGTCTTCGTCGGTGGAAGAGACGCGATTTCCGACGGCTGTCTTGAACGAGCTGCGCGGCGAGCCGCTGTCCGGGACCTGGACACTCAGTATTCGTGATGAAGCAGATGACATGGCCGGTCATCTGGTCGGCTGGGAGCTCAGCCTGAATTCGCAGGTTCTCGTCGAGAATTTTGATCGCGGGCTCGACATTCCCGAGCCAATAGAGCGAGTCTCAGAAAACCTGTGGCTTAGCCCGGACGGGCGCTTCGCAATCGCAAGAGCCGCGCAGAGCGACAGCGCAAGGCTCTGGAATCTCGCCTACGCATCACCGACACGAACGATTGCGATTCCGGCGAGTGAACGTGTACTGGGTCTCAGTGGGAATGCAGACCGCATACTGACGCTGGCACAGAACAACGTGCACGTCTGGGATACCAACACGGGTTTGCGTGTCGGGAGCGTCGATGTCGGCCCTGCGCAATCCATCGAGCTGTTGAGCGATGGTGAGCGTCTGCTCCTGCGACGCGGTGTCGAGGGCGGTACAGCATTCGAGATCTGGAGTCTTGAGTCGGCGGGCGTCCTTGCCGAGATCGAGATCGCGGGAGATGCGCCGATTGCTGCCGTCGACCCGGGCGGCCGCTTCCTTGCCGTGGCGGACTACGAGCGCGCGGTTCGTGTCTGGCGGATCGAGGACCAGACGTTGGTCACGCAACTGGCGCTGGATCTGCAGCCGACATCGCTTGACCTGGCCTACGACGCCAATGCGCTGGCAATCTCCTACGGCCGTAACGGTTTCGCGCTGTGGGGCACAAACGGTAACGAAAGGCCGCTGCTCGATACGCGCGGAGAGGACGACTGGCTGATGGCATTCTCCGCGTCAGGCAGCCGGTTTGTTGCCGGTAGTGCTGCCCGCGGCTACCAGATATTCCGACCGGACAATGGACGTGCAATCGGGCCGCCTCTCGACTCGGGATTCGGCGCGGGCGGATTGCAGCTTCTTGCGTTTAGCGACGACGGCAACGTCGTTCTGACTGCAAGCGACACGGGTCGAGCGCGGCTATGGCGTTTTCCGACGGCAGCAGCGGCACTTGCGCCAGCTGATTCCACGGTCGCACAGCCGGGCCGCTGGGCGTGGCGCGTGGGCGATCCCGTTGCTGCATTGTCTCCGGACGGGCAACACATAGCGGTAGGAGACGCAGACGGCCATGTGCGCTTTATGGACATCTCGTCGCCGCAGGCGTCGGGCGAGACAGAGCTGAATTACATGGGTCACCGGGGGCCGGTGACCCGGTTGTCATTCAGTCCCGACGGAGCTCTGCTGGCAAGTATCGGCGCAGACAACCGAGTTCGGATCTGGGATACGGCTGATGGATCTCCGCGTCGTTTCGCCGATCCGCTATCGGGCGACGGCGTAGACACACTGCGTTTCTCGCCGGACAACCGCTACCTCGCGATACTGGTCGGGCAGGAGATTAGCATTGTCGATACCGACGGCGGTACCGTCGAGACGAGTCTGGACACAGGCGACACGCAAAGCGACGCGGCTTTCGGGTCCGACGACAGCCTGTATCTGGCCGGTAACGACGGTAGTCTCAGACGACTCTCGCGGGATCGACTTGGCAGCTGGTCGCTGGAGACTGTCTGGCAGAGTCCCAACGGTCTGCGGCGTATCGCCGTCGGGCCGAGTGGCCGAATGATGGTACTGGCCGACGAACGTAACGTCGTCCAGGCGTTCGATATTGAACGCGGCTCGATAGGCACGGCACGCCTCGACTTGCCTGATGCCATTGGCGACCTGGTTTTCGGTCAAAGCGATGCGCAAGTCGTCATCCGAACCTCCCGATGGGCACATCGCGCGGAGGTTACCGTGAGCGGCGTGCATTGGCGCGACGCAATCCGGGCGCCTGCCGGGCTTCCTGGCAGCCGGCTCGTTATTGCCAGCGGGTCCGCGACTGCGGGTGCCGGAAATCGTGCGATGCTGCTGACCCGTGATGCCGGCTTTGTGGAAGTGGCAGAACTTGATTTCACGCACGCCAGCGGAAGAATGGTTTTCGGCGACCGTGATGAACTTCTGGAAGAGTGGCGCCGGAAACTCGGTCTCGAAGGCGCCGTCCGCTTCTGACGGCCAGTCTGTTTTGCCGAGGGCCCGATTCCGGTCTTCTAGCGCCGATCACCGCGTAGCGTTCGTACCAACGTCTCCAGCTTTCCGGCCACGACATCCGCCGGCGGCACAGGTGGGCCAACCCGCACGTCGACCCGCGCAAACAACTTGCCGGGAATCTTGCGCAGGCCGCCGCCGGACTGTCGACTGAACCAGCTTCCCCAAAGACCCGACAGTGATACCGGCACGATCGGTACCGGCGTGCGTTCGATGATGCGTTCTATCCCGGGGCGGAACCGGTGAATCTCCCCGTCACGCGTGATGGCGCCCTCCGGAAAAATGCAAACGACCTCGCCTTCTTCCAGTCGCTGCGCGACCTCGTCAAAGCACGCCTCCATGAGTGCTTCGTCTTCCCTAGCCGATGCGATCGGAATCGCCTTCGCCGTTTTGAACAGCAGGCGCAGCAGAGGAATTTCGAAGATCTTGTAGTACATGACGAAGCGCAGCGGCCTGCGTACAGCGCCTCCGAGCACGAGCGCATCGACGAAGCTTACGTGGTTGCAAACCAAGACCGCGGGACCCTCGGCGGGAATATTGTCCTCGTCGTAAATTCGAATTCGGTACAGCAGACTCGTCAGCATCCAGGCGAGAAAGCGCAGCAGGAATTCCGGCAAGAGGGAGAAGATGTACGCAGCCACAGCGGCGTTGAGTATCGCCAGCAGTATGTATAGCTGGGGAATCGTATAGCCACTGGCGAGCACGGTGATTGCCATCACAGAGGCGAGCACCATGAAGAACGCATTGATAATGTTGTTCGCGGCGATGATTCGCGACAACTGCTGACGGTTTGCGCGTCGTTGGACCAGAGCGTAAAGCGGAACGCTGTAAAAGCCGCCAAACGCGCCGAGCAATGCAAGGTCGATGAGAATTCTCAGACTGCCGGGTCGGGAAACGAATTCCGCGACCGTCGTCACCGCAGTTGGATTAGGAAGGGGCGCCGCGAAGTAGAGATCGATTGCGAATACTGTGAGCCCGATAGCGCCGAACGGGACCAGACCCAGTTCAATCTTGCCGCCTGACATGCGTTCGCAGAGCAGTGCGCCGATCCCTACCCCGACGGCAAACGCCACAAGAAGTATCGTCGTAATCTCTTCAGTGCCGTTCAGGATAACGAGGGTGTACGCGGGCACCTGCAACGTGACTACCGAGCCGTAGAACCAGAACCACGAAATGCCAAGAATCGCGAGGAAGACGCTCTTTCGTTCCCGCGCGTAGCCGACGATTCGCCAGGAAACTGCGGCAAGATTCCAGTCGATCTCGAGCCCCGGGTCCGCCGCGCTGCCGGGCGGAATCCGCCGACTGGCAAGGTAGCCGGCGAGTGCGAATGCAACGAGACTGCCGGCGAGAATTGTACGGCCGCCGTCATCGACGCCGGCAGCGATACCGCCAAAGAGCAGCCCGAGAATGATCGCCATGTAGGTCCCGGATTCCACGAGCGCGTTGCCGCCAATCAGCTCGTGTGTTTCGAGCTGTTGTGGCAGGTATGCGTACTTGACCGGCCCGAACAAGGTCGACTGACAGCCCATCAGGAACAGCACAACGAGCAACAGCTCGTATTGCTCGGCGACGAAGGAGAATCCCGCCAGCAACATCAAAGCCACTTCCAGGAGTTTGATCGCGCGGAACAGTCGCGATTTCTCGTACTTGTCGGCCAGCTGACCGGCCGTGGCCGAAAACAGAAAGTAAGGGAGAATGAACAGTGCGCCGGCAACGTTAGCAAGCTCGCTTGCGTTCATGCCGGCGATCTGCGTGCCCTGGAACGTAATCAGGATAACCAGACCGTTGCGAAACACGTTGTCGTTGAACGCGCCCAGAAACTGCGTTGCGAAGAACGGTGCAAAGCGGCGCTCCCGGAGCAGGCTGAACTGATTCGACTGCGACACGTCTGCACGCTCCCGAGGCGTAGTGGCCGTCGGCACTATAGCAGGCCCGACCCTGGTTGGCGGGGCGCGTTCGGAGCGCGAAATCACCAGACTTCCGAAGTGCGAACTGGCGCATATTCGAGGTTATGTCGGGTCGCTATGATGCCTGTTGCAACACTGCATGTCGGCGTTGTGTATGTTGGTTAACTAATTGTTTTTAATGAGTAAAGTGCGCTTCACACTGATCGGTCTGAGCTGTGCTCTCTTCGCCGCATGCGCGGAAGAGCCCGTGCCGCCGTCTGTGGACGAGTATGTGGCGGACAAGATCCTGCTCGACGCCGCCATGGCACGCTGCTCGCAGAACCGCGCCACGATGAAGTACGAGCCGGAATGTGTGAATGCCCGGGAGGCGGCCGATATCCTGGCTCGTGACGAGGAGGCAGAGCGGCGACAGCAACTCGAGGCCGAGTCCGAACGCAAGCGCGCTGCGCTCCGGCGCGCGCAGGAAGCAGCCGACGAAGCTCGCCGTCGTGCAGCCGAGGCGGCAAGACAGCGTGAAGAAGCTGAGTACCTGGCTCAGTTCTCGGCGTCACCCGATGCGGTCGCGCCGTCTGATGCGTCCGATGAAACGCCACCGGCAGCTGCCGTGCCAGCGGATCCGGACCCGACGATCGAGCAAGACGCAGTGCCGGAGTACGGTGCACCGATAACGGAGCCTGCCATCGCTTCCGATGCGCCTGGCGACCTCGACGCAATCCGAGAGGAATTGCGGCGCCGACAGGAAGCGCCGCAGTAGCCTTATCTGGGCTGTCGGGCGACTTCGCCCTGCTCAAACTCACCCTCGTCGGGTGAGCCAATCCCAAACGTTCGTACCTTAGGTTTCGGCTGAGCATTCTGCTCGGGTGCAGCAACGCCAGAAGCCATTGCCGGTTGCTGCGGCAGGCGTCGGGTTTGTGCCGTAAGGAGCTGAACGAAATTGTTGGCGACGGCCGGTGCTGCATTGCCGCTGCTGGTAAAAATGTCGCCGGCGGAAATGTTCGGACGAGCATAGAACGCTGCATTGGCCCGCTTGTCGATAGTGATACCCGCCCCTTCGAGGGCGATGCCGGCGAACAACCCACGGCTACGCGAATACGAGAAGACCTCTGCTTCGAACTGAATATCAGTTGCGAGTCCTGTATGTCGGCCAACCGGACCGGCCGCGACGGAGGCGTCTGCACCAAGGGTGAACTTGCCCTTGGTAATGCCGTCCACGCTGCGACGCGTCTTGAACACGAGGATGATGTCCGTCGACTGAACTCCGGCCTGCCAGCCGATGCTGCCGCCGGTCATCCTTACGAATGACGGGTTGCTCCACGTGTTGTCCGGCTGCCGGACGACAAGGACGCCCTTGCCGGCTCGGGCGCCGAAGACAAAGCCGGCTTTTACGACGTTCGGGATGACCGCGATGCCGTACGCCCGACTAAGCAGCGAGGGCGGTATCGACTGTTCGGGGATACGCAGCAGCTGGTCGACGACGTCCGTTGCATCAGCAATTCGGCGTTCTTCCTTGCTTTCTGCGGCCGCGCCACCGGCAAACGCCAGCGCGCACACGATGAGCAAAACGCGATAAATCTGTTTCATGGTTTCTTCCACCTGTACCTGGAATCTGCCTTCGGGCGAGGGCCCAAGCCGCCCGGGAGATACCTTGTTGAGTTGATTCAGTCTAACCGGTTCCCCGCGGAAACAAAATCAGGTGCCAGATGCTCCTGCGCCGAGAATGGGTGGCATCGGGCACTCCAGCGCGGCACACACGGTTCGGAGCATCTCCGCCTCGCGCACTGTAACCTGTTGATCCTCAAGAACCGTCGCCGTCGCTGCGCGTACCAGCGTTTCTTTCGCCGAGCTTCCCATGCGCTCGAGCGTACGCAGCGCTGCACCGAAGGCGCTCACGTCATTGTCTCCAGATTCACCAAGCCGCAGATCGCGGCCCCATTTACCGAAATGTCGCAACCCCGCAGCAAAAGCGGACGCCTGGTCGCTTTTTGCGGAATGGCCATGTCGGGCCAGTATTCGCAGCAGATCGGTCGCGGCCTGTCTGACTTCACGGCGCGACGGCGACTCGCCACGGCGGGCAGACGGGTTCTCCGCCTGCTGCAGAGATTTCGCGAGTACGTAGAACAGGCAGAACTCGCGAAGATCGATCTCGCCGTCGAGCTCAATGAGCCGCCGCCCGGTATCCATCAGGTACTCGCGCGTTTTCTCGGAACTCTGGCGGAGCGCTGGAAATGCGAGCTCCGTTAGCGGCAGTGCGTATTCGGCGCCAAGCGTGCTTGCCGACGCATAGAAGCGCTTGACCCTCGAAACGCGTTGAGCGCCGATCTGCTGCGTCAACAGATCGAGCTGTCTCGCCGATACCGTCTCACCGGGATCTATCAGAAGCGCAAGTACGAGCAACCATGCCTCATCGAAAGAATGTGCCGCTGCCAGCAACTCCTCGGGAATCGATCGGCGCAAAGCGGCAGCGTACGCGACGTGTTCCGGCCCCGGGTGTCCGATAGAGTCGATCACCGATTCTACTGCGGCAGCCTGCGCCGGCGTCGCCGCCGACACGAAGCCCGCGGCCCTCACGTCATCGTGCCGGCTGTCAACCGGGTTCGCTGTCTCGTCGTAGGCCATCGTTCCAGCCTCAACGCTGGGATACTGGCTGTCGTCGAACGAGGGGTCCAGCGCGCGAATTCGCTCGGTCAACGGCGGGTGCGTAGCAAACAGGGACGACAGTCTGGCGCCGACGGCAAACAGCATATGGCTAACCTGCTCGGCATCGGCTACTTCCAGGTACGAGTGCTGCGAGTAACCGCCGATCTTCTTGAGGGCATTGGCAATTCCGTCGGTCTGACGGGTGAACTGAACGGCCGATGCGTCCGCCAGATACTCACGCTGGCGCGACACAGCCGCCTTGATCAGTCTGGCGAAGAAAACGCCAATCCAGCCGATCGCGGTCAGTCCGATACCCAACAGCACAATCCCGCCGCCGTTCTTGCGACTGCCGCTGATTCGTACCCGGGTCTGGCCGCGTACGATCATGCGTCCGACAAGGCCAATTGCCATGATTCCGAACAAAACCCCCATCATTCGAATGTTCAGTCGCATGTCGCCGTTAAGGATGTGGCTGAACTCATGGGCGACCACACCCTGGAGCTCACTGCGTGACAGTGTGTCCAGTGTTCCGCGGGTAACCGCAACGGCTGCATCATCGACTGAGAACCCCGCGGCAAAGGCATTAATGCTGTGCTCCTGCTCAAGCACGTAGACCGCAGGCACCGGCATGCCTGAGGCGATAGCCATCTCCTCGACCACGTTCATTAACCGCCGGTGCTTGGGGTCCGGGTTATCCGGTGTTACCAGCACACCGCCGAGTTCCTCGGCAACGCGGCCGCCGCCGCTTGCGAGACGCGCCGTCCGATACAGCGTCGCGCCAACGATCAGGAGCAGCGTTAATACAGAAATGCTGCCGAGAGCCGACGGATCAATCGCGTTGCCGTTGACGCCCATACCCAACATGGCAATGGCAACCACGGTCGTGACGGCGGCGATAATCAGCAGCGTCGCCGCCACGTACACAATGACCAGCCATCGGGTTATCCGGCGGGCGTTATCTTGTGCATCGAAGAAGTTCAAGGCGCTGGTCGCCCGCAGCCCGACGATGAACGTCAGGCTGCAGCCGGATCAGTGTTCAGGAGAACGAGACTTCGGGGACCGCGCGTTTCTCCTCGGATTCGATCTCGAGGAAGCTGGCAGTCTGGAACTTGAACATGCCGGCAAGGATATTGTTCGGGAAGTTCTCGACCTTGTTGTTGTAATTCAAGACGGAGTCGTTGAATGCCTGTCTGGAAAAGGCAACCTTGTTTTCGGTCGTTGACAGTTCTTCCTGCAGGCTCATCATGTTTTGGTTCGCCTTGAGGTCAGGGTACGCTTCCGACAGAGCAAACAGGCGACTGAGGGCCGCGCCGAGAGCTCCCTCGGATTCACTGAGTCGGCGCATCGCTTCGGCGTTCGCCGGGTCCGCCTTGGCTGTGTCCAGGCTCGAGACTGCAGAATTTCGCGCATTGATAACTGCTTCCAGCGTCTCGCGTTCGTGTTTCATGTAGCCTTTGACGGCTTCGACAAGATTCGGGATCAGGTCGTGGCGTCTTGTCAGCTGGACATCAATTTGTGCGAAGGCGTTTTTGACGCGATTTCGCAGATTGACCAGACTGTTGTAGATGCCGATGCCCCAGGCGATCAGAGCGACGATTACCGCGAGGAAAATCAGGAATGACATTGCCATCGAGCCCCCAAGCAAGAAAGAAGAGTGCGCAGAATAAACAACCGTCATTGCGTGCGCTAGCTATTGTTTTGGTTGCGGTTTCCGGAATTTCAAGTCCTGCCCGCGCGGATTGGTTTGCCGACGCACGGCCGAAGATGGGTACCGAAGTGAGCGTTTATCTCTGGCACGACGATCCGCTGCGCGGGGAAGAGGCCCTGGATGCGGTGTTCGACGAGATGGATCGCATCAACGCGCTGATGAGTACCTACGTCGAGGAAAGCCGAATTTCCGAGGTCAATCGTGACGCCGCGTCGGGCTGGGTGGATGCAGGCCAGGAGCTTTACGATCTTGTTGTCCAGTCGCTCGATATCTCCGTGCTCACCCGCGGCGCCTTCGACATCACCTACGACAGCGTCGGGCAGCATTATGACTTTCGCGAGGGCAAGCGGCCGGATGCGGAAACCATCGACAGCGCGCTGCCAAGCATCGACTACACCCTTGTCGAAACCGAAGCCGGAGCGACCTCCATACGCTTTGCGCGTGAAGGGGTACGGATCAATCTCGGCGGCATCGCCAAAGGGTATGCCGTCGAGCGAGGAGTACAGGTCCTGCGTGAGCACGGCGTCCGCCACGCGCGCGTGACGGCCGGAGGGGATACCAGGCTACTCGGTGACCGGCGAAGTCAGCCATGGGTCGTTGGCGTACGTGACCCCAGCGACGAGCAAAAGGTGAGCATTCGCCTGCCGTTGGAAGACGAAGCCATATCGACGTCCGGCGACTATGAGCGATTCTTCATCGAGGACGGGACGCGGTATCACCACATTCTTCAACCCAGCACTGGCGAGCCTGCCAGCGGCGTACGCAGTGCCACCGTCATCGGGCCGGACGCTGTCATCACGGATGCGCTCTCTACATCCGTTTTCGTGATGGGCGTCGACAACGGGCTGCGCCTCATTGCCACGTTGCCCGACTACGAGGGCATCGTCATCGACTCCGAGGGACAGTTGTTCTACTCCGACGGATTTACGTCGCCGGAGTAGAACCGGAAGCGATCTGCACGCGTCACGTCGCACGTGGCGGTCCGGACGTCGTTCACAATTTCGCGAATTTTTCGTTCGGGAAAAATGCCGCGGAATTGCCTGATTTTCACCATATTTTGCCTCGTTCGAGGCCTCTCCCAACGTCGTACTGTCGCCGAACAGAGACGCTTTTTTTCTTTTAATTCATAAATTTACAAATACTATCGGTTTCATGGCAGATGCTCAGGAACCCTGAACACCGGGTGACCTGGATTCTCGTCGACAGCGGCAGGTACTGCTCAGGTTGGCGGCGATCCAAGGCCGCCGTCGTCCTGATCGTCGCGGGTTTGCCAGCGCTTTGACGCGGGCGGCTTATGTACAGAGGAAACAGGCATTTGTGACGATCATCACGGCCCCGGATGGGCCTCCGCTGTCACCATTCCAGGTCGGACAGTCACGGCCATTGACGGCAGATGATTCGGGCAGTTGAGGCGGATCGTCGGGACAGAAAAGGGAACTGAATCATGAAGGCACTAAGGACAGTCATGCTCGGCGTCATTCTGAGCGTTTTTTCGATCGGTGGACTTGCAGCGTCAGACCTTACCGGACAGACCGCCCCCGACTTCGTCCTGAAGAGTTCGACTGGCGAAAACCTGCGCCTCAGTGAATATCGCGGTGACGTCGTCATGATCAATTTCTGGGCGACCTGGTGCGGACCTTGCCGTCAGGAGATGCCGCTGCTCGATGATCTTTACGCGCGCTACAGCCGCGTCGGTTTCAATCTGCTTGGCGTCAACATCGACGACGATGCGCGTCGGGCGATGCAGATGATCGAGGAACTCGGCGTGAATTTCCCGGTTCTGTTCGACGATTCAAAGGAAGTCAGCAAGCTTTATCAGGTCGAGGCAATGCCCGTAACCGTGTTGGTCGATCGAGAAGGCAATGTTCGTCACGTCCATCACGGCTACAAGCCCGGTTACGAAGAAAAGTACCTGACCGAGATTCGTTCCCTGCTTCGCGAGTAAGGAACGATCGCCACCCCAATTCGCTCCGCTCGACACCCAGGCAGGAGATCCGCAGTGACGGTAATCAAGAGAACGGGAATCGCCCTTGTCGCAGCCGCTGCGCTGATGGCGACAGCCTTGGCCCAGGAGCCGGAATCACCGGCCACAGAAACGCTGATGGCCAGCGCCCGGACACTCGAATCCAGCGAGGCAGAGGCTCGCCAGGAGTTTCGCAGTCTCGACGAGGAAGTGCAGGACCTCAAGAAGGAGGTGCTGGACCTGAACCGCGATTTGTTCCTGCTCGAGGAAGAGTTGCTTTTCCCGGCAAACTCTCAGGTCGCGTTCTTTATCTCGATGGATATTGGCGAATACTTCGCGCTGGATTCGGTAACGCTGAAGGTTGATGGCAAAGAAGTCGCCAACTATCTGTATACGGATCGCGAGGTCGACGCGTTGCTGCGCGGGGGTGTACATCGTGTCCACATGGAAAACCTGAAGGTTGGTGAACACGAACTGGTCGCGGTGTTTACGGGCAAGGGTCCACACTGGCGCGACTACCGTCGCGGCGCAACCCTGAATCTGGACAAAGGCATCGGCGCTAAATACGTCGAGTTGCAAATCACCGATCGCGTCAGCAAGCAGCAGCCGGAATTCGAAATATCGGAATGGGAGTGATCCTTGATCCTCCGATCCCTGATTCCCGTCGCATTGTGCGTCATCTTCGCGACTCTGGCGGTGCCGGAGGTGTCGCACGCCCGTGACATCAATAAAGAGCCGACGGTCGTCAGGGACCCGCACTACGGCGAAGTCCTGTTCTACTTCTACCAGGAAGACTACTTCCCCGCGATCGTTCGCCTTCTGGCAGCGAAACGTCAGGAACAGCTTGTTGACCATGTAGCCGACGCGGAGCTGTTGCTCGGCGGCATGTATCTGTCCTACGGACATCATCTGCGCGCGGCCGAGATCTTCGAGGAACTGCTCGCAGATAACGTCGACTCGGAGATCCGGGACCGCACCTGGTTCTTCCTCGCCAAGATCTGGCAGCAGCGCGGCTATCTCGAAGAAGCCGAACGCGCGCTGGCCAACATAGAAAACCCGTTGCCCGACGCGATGGAGTCGGAACGGCGCATGCTGGGCGCTCAGCTGATGATCGATTCGGGGCGACACGATCGCGCGATCGAGATGCTGAGCGATTGGCGTGACCGCACCGAGTGGTCCAGCTACGCGCGGTTCAATCTCGCCGTCGCCATGGTTCGCAGCGGCCAAATCGATGCCGGTGCAAGCATCCTCGACCAGCTCGGTCAGATGGATCCGTTCACAGAAGAGCTTGCGTCGCTGCGCGACAAAGCCAATCTCGCGCTCGGCTACGCCTATTTGCAGGATCAGCAGCCCGCCGCGGCCAAGCCGCCGCTGCAACGCGTTCGACTGGCGGGCCCGTTCTCGAACAAGGCACTGCTTGGCGTTGGCTGGGCCGATGCCGAAAAGGAAGACTACTCGCGGGCGCTCGTGCCCTGGATGGAGCTCAAAGATCGCAACCTGCTGGATCCGGCGGTGCAGGAATCGATGCTGGCGATCCCCTACGCCATGGCGAAGCTCGACTCGATTAGTCAGGCCGCGGATCACTACCTGAATGCGATCGAGGCGTTCTACGAGGAATCGAATCGGCTGGATAGCATGATCGGTCTGCTCGAGTCCGGCGACGTCTTCGAAAAGCTCCTTGCCTACGATTCCCGGGGTACGACAGGGTGGTACTGGAATCTCGACGAGCTGCCTGATGGCCCCGAGTCACGCTACCTGTTTCATTTGCTCTCGACGAACGAGTTTCAGGAAGGGCTAAAGAACTACCGCGACTTGGTCTACCTGGCCGATAACCTCGACGACTGGCAGGGCAGTATCGATGTCTACAGGAATATGCTCGACACGCGCGAGCTCGCCTACAACCAGCGGCTGCCGAAGGTCGAGAACAGTCTGGCCGCTGCCGACATCGACGGTATGGTCGCCCGCAAGCTCGATTTCGATGCGCGGCTGAACAATATCGAGCAAAACAACGATTTCATCGCGCTCGCGTCCAGGCGTGAATTCGATCTGTGGGAAGAGATCACGACGATCGAGCAGAGTCGTGCCGCGAATGCGAACCTGCCGGAGGCCGAGGAGGTTCGTGACAAGGTTCGTCTGCTCAAGGGCGTGTTGCAGTGGGATCTTGAGCGCGAATTCGGGCCGCGGCTGGCCAAGCTGAAGCGAGAGGTTGCCCGAACCGGCGAAGCACTCGTTGAAACTCAGCGGTCGCGTCGACAGGTTGATCAAACCATGCGAGAAGAACCACGCCTGTTCGAGGGGTTTCGCGGGCGTGTCGACGGATTGAGTCCGCGAATCAATCAGACGCGGGATCGCGTCTATGGCGCCATGGATCGGCAGCGCGCTTTCCTCCAGTCGATCGCTGTTAACGAGCTTCGTGCCCAGAAGAAGCGACTCGGTATCTACACCGTTCAGGCGCGCTTCGCGCTCGCCGCGATCTACGATCTGTCGGCCACCACCGTCGGAGCAACCGGCGAATGATGAGGTGTACCGGAAGAACCTGGGCCATGGTCCTGTTGACGGTGCTGATGAGCGCCGTTGTTGCGTTTCCGGTGCAGGCGGATATCAAGAAGAAGGACACGATCGAAAGCCTGGCGAACAAGCGCTACAAGGTGCGTCCCGGCAAGCTGATTGTCGGCAGTACCGACAAGGCGCGAGACAGTTATCGTGCTTTCCTCGATCTCGTCTCCGACGATCCGGAGCTTCGTGCTGAAGCGATGCGGCGGCTTGGTGATCTTGAACTGGATGCCGTCGAATCACAGCAACTGGCTGACGAGGTCAGCGGTGCCGCCGGTTCAAATGCTGACAACGCAGTAGAGCTCTTCACGCAGTTGCTGGAGGCGTACCCGGATTACCGTCGCAACGATACCGTCCTGTACCAGCTGGCTCGAGCCTACGAGACGGGCGGGCGCACCGATGAATCGCTGGAGGTACTGAACGACCTGATCGAACGTTACCCTGACACGGAACTCATGCACGAAGTGCAGTTCCGTCGCGGTGAGATGCTGTTCCTCCGCAAACGCTATGACGACGCCAAAGCTGCCTACGTGGATGTCGTCGAGTACGGTGAAGCGTCGCGATTCTACGAACAGTCTCTGTACAAACTCGGCTGGTCGCAGTTCAAGCTGGCCGAGCACGATGACGGTTTGGAGCCCTTCTTCGAGCTGCTGGATCGCAAGATTGGCGATATTGAACTCAAGGATGGTGACGACCGGTTTACCGAGCTTGGCCGGGCGGAACGTGAGCTCGTAGAGGATACGTTTCGCGTACTCAGTATCAGCTTCTCCTACATGGACGGCGCCTCGAGCATCTCCGACTACCTCGCTGACCGCGGGCAGCCGGAATACGGCTACGTCATCTATCTGAACCTCGGCGACCTGTATCTCGACAAGGAACGGTACGTCGACGCGGCCGAGACCTATGAAGCGTTCTCACGAAACAACCAGAATCATCCGAAGGCGCCGCTGCTGCATGTGGAGATCATCGAGGCCTACAAGCTCGGCGGCTTTCCGAGCCTGGTCCTCGATGCGAAGAAGAGTTTTGTCGAACGCTACGGCATGGATCGTTCGTTCTGGGCACTCAACCCGCGTGATACGAACACTGCCGTTGTGGCGCATTTGAAGGCCAATCTGACCGACCTGGCCAAGTACTATCACGCCGAGGCACAGGCGAACGACAAGCGAACCGACTACCAGGAGGCGGCGCGCTGGTATCGCAAGTTCCTCGACTACTTCCCGGACGAGCCAGACAGCGCCAATACCAACTTCCTGCTCGCCGAGATTCTCTTTGAAAGCGAGGATTTCGGATCGGCGACCGTCGAGTACGAACGGACGGCGTATGCCTACCCGCTGCACGAAAAGTCGGCGGAGTCTGCGTATGCCGCGATTCTTTCGTACCGGGCACACGAGGAATCGCTTCAGGGCGACGCCAGGACAAACTGGCACCAACAGTATCTGGATAGTGGGCTGCGCTTTGCCAATACCTACCCGGAGCATCCCGAATCCGGCGCGGTTCTGACGACGGTTGCCGAAGACCTGTTCGCCCAAAATCAGTTCGATCTCGCGCTGGCAGTAGGGCAGACAGTAGTTGCGAAGCAGCCGCCCGTAAAGCCCGAGTTGGCGCGCACTGCCTGGACGGTCGTCGCGCATTCTCATTTCGATCTCGAGAATTTCGCGGAAGCGGAATCGGCTTACTACCAGCTGCGATCATTTACGCCGTCTGACGATATTGCTGCGACCGAGGACGTCAAGAGCCGCATTGCGTCGACGATTTACAAGCAAGGCGAACTGGCGCGTGACGCCGGCGATCTCGAGACCGCGGTCGGTCATTTCACGCGGCTGGGCCAGGTCGTGCCCGACTCCGAGATTCGGGCAACCGCCGAGTACGACGCCGCGGCCGCATTGATTGCAATGCAGGCGTGGGGACGTGCGTCCACCGTCCTCGAGGATTTCCGCCGCAACTATCCGGACAGCGAGTTTGCCGACGACATCACCGCAAAACTGGCCGTGTCTTATCAGGAATCCGGCCGAGCCGGCGAAGCGGCTGGCGAGTTCGAGCGCATCGCCGCGGCCGAGGGCAGCGAACCCGACGTGCGTCGCGAAGCGCTCTGGAAGGCTGCCGAACTCTACAAGGAAGGCAGTCTCGGCGCAGATGAAGAGCGTGTCCTCGGTGCAATCGTTGCACAGTTCCCGAACCCGTTGTCCGAGTCGATTGAAGCGCGGTATCGCCTGCTGGAGCTGGCGACGGGCCGCAATGACATGACGGCGCGCACCGATATGCTGCGTGAACTGGTGCGGGTCGATGCGACCGCCGGAACGCAGCGCAGCGACCGAACACGCTACCTCGCGGCGACCGCGTCTCTCGAACTGGCTGAGCCGGTCAGGCGCAGTTTCTCGGTGATGAAGATCACTCAGCCGCTGGCGGACAGCATGAAGCTGAAACGGACGTTGATGGAAGACGTCATCAAAGCCTACAGCGACGCTGCCGCGTATGGAATTGCCGACGTGACCACGGCTGCAACGTTCCGTCTTGGTGAGGTGTATCAGCAGATGGGTGCTGACCTGATGGGTTCAGAGCGCCCGGCCGATCTCGACGAGCTCGCACTGGAGCAGTACGACCTCCTGCTCGAAGAGCAGGCTTACCCGTTTGAGGAGAAGGCGATCGAGCTCTACCAGGCGAACGCCGCACGAACGGCGGACGGCGTGTACGACGAATGGGTCATCAAGAGTTTTGAAGAGCTGGCGCAGTTGATGCCGGCTCGTTACGCGAAATTGGAGCGCAGCGAAGATGTTGTTACAGCGCTTTTCTGAATTGCAGGCCGCACGAAAGCCGGCTGCGTCGATTCTCGGATTGCTGGGATTCGCCCTGCTGTTAGCGGGCTGCGCCGGCGGCCCGTCAACGAAACCGGCGACGGCGCAGGCGGACTCTGCCGGCGAGGCTGGCGAATTTCGCGAGGTGCCACCGGAGGCGCAGACCCTCTACGAGCAGGCGACAGCCGTGATGGCCGCAGGTGATCTCATGGAAGCCGAATTTCGCTTCCAGGAATTCGTTCTGCAATACCCGGATTATCCGGGCGCACACGTGAATCTGGCAATCATCCATTCGGCCAACGGCAATGAAAAAGCGGCTGAGGACAGCATCACGGATGCGTTGCTGCTCGATTCCGAATACGCGCCGGCCTTGAACCAGCTCGGCATGCTGTTGCGTCGCCAGGGCAAATTCGAGGACGCAGAGGCGGCCTACCTGCGTGCGATCGAAAAACAGCCGGACTACGCGCTGGCGCACTACAACCTTGGCGTCCTGAACGAGCTGTACCTGCAGCGCCTGGGCCCGGCCCTGAGCCACTTTGAGCGATACCAGGCGCTGACCGGCGAGGACAAGCAGGTCGAAAAGTGGATCGTAGATCTCAAAAGGCGGCTCGAAGCCAGCCAACGTGCAGCAAATGTGACGGAGTAACAGGCAATGAGACCGTTAATCGTCGGATTATCAACGCTTCTGGTTATGTCGCCAGGGTATGTGCTTTCGCAGGAAGCGCCTGCTGACACAGCGCCGGCAGACATCGACCAGCAAGAGGCCTCGACCAATGAGCCTCAGGACGTCGAAACAGAGCGGCTGGATGAGATCGATGCCCTCGAGCCCGGTGTGCCGAGCCAGGTCCTGGTCGCTGAAAGCCGACCGACCCGAGCTACGCCGGGGGTGATGGACGAACTTGACCTCGGCAGGACCGAGGTCACGGGCAACCAGGAGTTGCCAAAGGTGCTCTACATCGTCCCGTGGAAGAAGTCGGATCCCGGGGATTTGATGGGGCGACCAGCGAACACGTTGCTTGACGATGTCCTGGCACCGGTGGATCGCGGCGAATTTGTACGAGAGGTCGAGTACTACAGCGACCTGTTTGACGAATCTGAAGAGCAGTAAGCACGACGTTTGGACTAGAGGAGCAAGCAAATGGAATTCTTGGGCGCCATCGTGCGTTTTTTCCAGCAGGGCGGAGCATTCATGTATCCGATCCTGATCGTGTTCGGCCTTGGCGTAGCCATCGCGCTCGAACGTTGGACCTACCTTACCGTCGCCGGCGCCAGCAATCGCGCGCTGTGGAAGAAAATTGTGCCGTATCTGAAGGCCGGTAACTTCCAGGAAGCTGCGTCCCTGACCAGCAGTTCGAAGGCGGCTATCGCCTCAATCCTGACGTATGGCCTGTATCGCGTTAAGTCCGCACGCCGCCGTGACGACATCGAGAAGGCAATGGAAGAGAGCCTGATGGAGGTCGTGCCACGCCTCGAAAAGCGTACACACTACCTGGCGACCCTGGCGAACATTGCCACTCTGATGGGCTTGCTTGGAACGATCATCGGCCTGATTAGCGCCTTCACCGCGGTATCCAATGCAAACCCCGCGGACAAGGCGGACCTGCTGTCAGCCAGTATTTCGGTTGCGATGAACACGACGGCATTCGGCCTGATGGTCGCGATTCCGTTGCTGTTGTTGCATGCGCTTCTGCAGACCAAGACGAATCAGATCGTCGACAGTCTGGAGATGGCCAGCGTCAAGTTCCTGAATTCGGTTACAGAGCGTCAGCTGAAGCCTTCCGGAGCGTAGACAGATGTCCTACAGGCGTCGCCAGGGTCGTCGCAACGTCGAGACGGCCGAGCTCAATATCACGGCATTCATGAACCTCATGGTGATCCTGGTTCCGTTCCTGCTGATCACTGCGGTGTTCTCGCGGTTGGCGATTCTCGAACTGAATTTGCCAAGCTCCTCAACCGAGCCCGCAGATCCGCAGGAACTGACCTTCCAGCTCGAGGTGATCGTCCGTGAAGACAAGATAGAGGTGGGCGACCGAAACGTCGGTGCGCTCGGCGTCTATCCGAATGACGACGCCGGTTATGACTTCGAAGCGCTGAGCGCAAAGCTGACCGAGATCAAGGGTCAATACCCTGACAAAACGGACGCGTCGATCCTGCTGGAGCCGGACATTGACTACGACACGCTCGTGCAGGTCATGGACCGGGTGCGCGTGCAGGTGCTCGTTGATGACGACTCGGTAGACAGGAGCGATCTGTTTCCTGACATCTCGATAGGTGATGCGCCGATCGTCGAGGGAGGTGCGTAGCAATGCACAAGTCACGTCGCGCAATGCGCATGGAGCGCCGGCACGATCGAGGCAAAAAAGGCTCGACCGCGCTGAACCTCGTTTCGCTGATGGACATCTTCACGATTCTCGTGTTCTTCCTGCTCGTCAATTCATCGGACGTGGAAGTGTTGCCGAACGCGAAGGAAATTCAGTTGCCGGAATCGATTGCCGAGGAAAAGGCGAAAGAAACGGTCGTCATACTGATCGGTGACGAAGACATCATCGTGCAGGGCACGCCGGTCGCCAAGGTGGCAGACGTGATGGCGCGCAGCGGAAACGACATTCCGGAGTTGCGTCAGGCCCTGCTGTCGCAAAACGATCGGGTGCTGCGGCGTGAAGCCGAAGATGAGATCGAGGGTCGTGAAGTCACGATCATGGGCGATCGGGATATTTCGTACAGGTTGCTGAAGAAAGTCATGGCAACGTGTACCGAATCGGAGTACGGGCAGATTTCTCTGGCCGTCTTGCAGAAGAGCACGGACAAGCTCGACACGTTGAGCGCAGCGCGCTAGGCGCCAATTGCGGGACTTCTGAGCGGGAGCAAGGGATTGGATCTACCGTACTACAGAGAATACAGCCTGCCGTGGAGCAGCACGTCGGTCCAGGAGAAGCGCTTTCAGCGGATTCTCGGGATGGTGTTTGCCGCGATATTCGTGCTCGGCATTGTCTGGCCGTTCCTGCCCGCGCCGGAGCCGGACATCAACGACATCGAGGAGGTGCCGCCGCGGATCGCGCAGTTCCTGCTCGAAAAGCAGCCGCCACCACCTCCGCCGCCCAAGCCGCAGGAGCCCGAGCCGGAGCCGGAGCCCGATCCGATCGAGGAACCTGAGCCGGAGCAAGTCGCCGAGACGGAACCCGAGCCGGAACCTGAACCAGCGCCCGAGCCGCCGCCCGTCGACGAAACGCAGGTGGCCCGCGAGAAAGCACAGGCTGCGTTGCTGCCGTTCACCGAAGAGCTTGCGGCACTTGCAGACAGCGACGTCCTGGAGTCAGTTGCGGACAATCGGCCGTTGACGGGCACCGTGGGCGAGGCTGAGCGCAACGAGCGCTCGATGATCACCTCGAAAGCGGGTACTGGCAGTGGCGGCATCAACACGGCCAGCCTGAGTCGCAACACGGGCGGTGCCGGTCTTGGCGCCCGTTCGGTTACCCAGGTCGAGAGCCCCGTCGAATCGGTTGGCGAGGCTGCCGGAGGCGCGCGTCGCACCGGCACCAGCAGCAAAGCGTCTCGAAGCCGTGAAGAGATCGAACTCGTGTTCGACAAGAACAAGGGTGCCATCTTCGCGCTCTACAACCGTGCCTTGCGCGCCGATCCGACACTCGAAGGAAAGCTGGTTCTGCGTCTGACCATTGCGCCCACGGGTGAGGTCACGTTCTGCGAAGTTGTATCCAGCGAACTGGAAGACGACGAGTTCGAGCGGCGCCTCGTGCAGCGGGTACGCCTGTTCCGCTTCGAGGCCCGCGACGTCGAGCCGGTCACAACCACCAAGCCGATCGACTTCTTCCCCGCCTAGGCGCCCTGCGTACCGGCCGTCCGCGTTGTCTCGTATGGATGCGCGGGCGGCTTGCATTCCCGGATTGTTCGTATAACTGTAGCGCGGTTGTCGAATTCACCGTGGTCCGGATCCCGTTACGTCATGACACGTCGTTTTTCCCTGTGCGCCCTGTTGTCAGCGCTGTTTCTCGTCGCGACCGTCCAGGCCGATGAGCTGGTCGTCGGTGCAAACATCGGCAATGTGCCCTGGGAGTTTGCTGATCGGGGCGGCGAATTCGTCGGTTTCGAGATCGACCTCGTCACCGAAGTGGCCCGCCGACTGGGTCACACCGTCGATGTCGTCAACATACCGTTCAATGGCCTGTTTTCTGCCGTGCAATCCGGGCGTATCGATGTCGCTTTGTCGTCGATGACCATTACGGAGAAGCGCCTGGCCTCGGTGTCCTTCGCGCAGCCGTACTACGACAGCGCGCAGTCGCTAACTGTCCTGTCATCCAGCGATGCAACCGGCTTGGACGACATGCGCGGCGCGATCATTGGGGTCGATACGGGATCGACCGGCGACATGTGGACGACCGAGAACAGTGAACGGTTCGGCTTCGGGGAGATTCGTCGTTTCGAGGGGCTCGCGCCTGCCATGCTCGATCTGCAGACGCGGCGCATAGACGCTTACATCTCGGACATTCCGAGCCTGCAGTATTTCGCCAAGGACAAGCCGCAGTTCAAGGTCATTGAGCGGATCGAAACCGGCGAGCGTTATTCGATGATGTTCGCGAGAAACAGCCGCTGGGTCGACCCGGTAAACGACGTCATTTCCACGCTGAAGGAAGAGGGATTCGTTGCCAATCTGCACGAACGGTGGTTTGGCGCTGCACCGGCGGCGGACAGCTCCACGGTTCGCGTAACGGATCGCCCGTCGCTGGCCCGCTGACAGGCGGTCGCAATACCTGAGTTTCTTGCCGCGTGGGATTCGTCGAGACATTCCTGAACTGGGACGTTTTCGTCCGTTCGCTACCGCTGTTGCTGACAGGACTCAAAGTCACCGCACAGCTGGGTGTTGTCAGTATTCTCGCCGGGCTTCTGTTGGGTCTTTGCGTAGCGATGATTCGCCTGTATGCGTTTACACCGTTACAGATCGTCGCGAAGATTTATATCGACGTGTTTCGTTCGATCCCGCTGCTGGTTCTGTTGATCGTCGTGTACTACGCATTGCCGTTCGTTGGGCTCAGACTGTCGCCCTTCATGTCCGCCGTCTGCACATTAACCGTTGTTTCGGGTGCGTACACGGCCGAGATTTTTCGCGCAGGCATCGACGCCATTCCAAAAGGACAATTCGAGGCGGCACACGCTCTCGGGCTCGGCTTTCGCCACACGATGCTCGATGTTGTCCTGCCCCAGGCCGTGCGCATCGTGATCCCGCCGCTGACGAACAACTCGATCAATGTCATCAAGGATACGGCGCTGGCGTCGGTTGTTGCCATGCCTGATCTCCTCAAGCAGGCCACCCAGGCGCAGGCACTGGAAGCCAACCCGACGCCCCTGATCGTCGCGGCAATCATTTATATTGCCTGTCTCTGGCCACTGGTGCTGTTCGTAGGCCGTCTGGAGAGTCGCATGAGATCGCCACGATGAACGAAGCGGTTCCTGTCGTGTCCATCCACGCCCTGACAAAGCAGTTCGGCAGCTTTGTGGCGCTGGATGACGTAGACCTCGACATTGTCGAAGGCGAGGTGGTCTGCATCATCGGTCCGTCCGGGGCCGGCAAATCGACGCTCATCCGATGTATCAACATGCTCGAAGAGTTCTCGGATAGCAGCCACATTACCGTGGACGGTATTCGGGTGAAGCGCGGAAAGACGTTGGCAGAGATTCGCGCGGAGGTTGGCATGGTGTTCCAGTCGTTCAACCTGTTTCCGCACAAGACGGTCCTGGAGAACATTACGCTTGCGCCGATGCGGGTTCGCGACCTGCCGCGTGACGAAGCGGATAGTCGTGCTCTCGCGTTGCTGGAGCGAGTCGGGCTGACGGAGCATGCTGCCAAATACCCGGCGCAGCTTTCGGGAGGGCAGCAGCAGCGCGTGGCAATTGCGCGAGCGCTGGCCATGCAGCCGAAGGTGTTGCTGTTCGACGAACCGACGTCAGCGCTCGACCCGGAGATGGTTGGCGAAGTGCTCGACGTGATGCGGGCGCTCGCGGGTTCCGGTGTAACGATGATCGTCGTCACGCACGAGATGGAGTTCGCGCGCCAGGTCTCCGACCGGGTGGTGTTCATGGACGAGGGCCGGGTCATTGAAACGGGCACGCCCACAGAATTGTTCGATGCGCCGCGCGAATCGCGGACCCGCAGTTTCTTGAATGCAGTACTTGGCCAGACACCGGAGAACGCCCAGTGACCGACTCAACCAATCTGGATATGGAATTTGTTCGCAGCCAGTTTCCGGGCCTGGGAAGCGGTTGGGGCTATTTTGACAATGCCGGAGGCACACAGATCCTCGAGGGCGTCGTCGAGAAGATGAACGAGTTTCTGTTCCACAGGAATGTGCAGATCGGTGGCAGCTATGACGTGTCGCAACAGGCGCTGGCGTCGCTGAACGCAGGGCGTGAGGCTATGCGCAACCTGGTCAACGCCGAACGCGCGGAGGAGATAGTCTTTGCACCGTCCGCGACGGTTGCCATGCAAAACCTCGCCCGGAGCATGCGTAGCCAGCTCAGGGAAGGCGACGAGATTGTCGTGACCGTGTGCGATCACGAGTCCAACATCGGGCCCTGGGTCGGGCTCGAGGAATTCGGCGTACGCATCCGCGTGTGGGAGGTGGATCGAGACACCTTCGAGCTCGATCTGGACGATCTGGCCCCCTTAATGAACGACAGAACCAGGCTCGTCGCTGTAACGCACGTTTCCAATATTCTCGGAACAATAAACCCGATCGCCGAGATCGCCCGGTTTGTGCATGAACGCGGCGCGTTGATCGCCGTCGATTCGGTGGCATTCGCGCCGCACAGGTCCATAGACGTGCAGGCACTCGACGTGGATTACCTCGTCTTCGCGCTCTACAAGGTTTATGGGCCGCATTACGCCGTCATGTATGGTCGCTTCGATCTGCTGGCCGACCTCGATAACCTGTATCACTACTTTTACGGCAAGGACAAGGTGCCGGCCAAGCTCGAACCGGGCAACGCCAGCTATGAACTCGCCTATGGGGCAACGGGTATTGCGGAGTACCTCGACGAGCTCGGGTCCCGGGTGTCAACCGCGGACGATTCTCGAGACCGGATTGTCGCTGCTTTCGATGCCATCACCGGGCACGAATGTGCATTGGGTGAACGGCTTCTGGCATACCTTCGCGGCCGCAGTGACTGCCGCATCATCGGTCGTGAATCGGGTACTGATCCCGGGCGCGTCCCGACGATCAGTTTCAAGGTCGACGGCATGAATTCGGGAAGCATTGCCAGGAAGATGGATGCGTACAAACTCGCGATCCGGTTCGGAGACTTCCACGCGCGTCGCCTCGTCGAGTTCCTCGGCCTCGACGCGGCTGGCGGCGTGGTACGTGTGTCCATGGTGCACTACAACACCCTTGCGGAAGTGGACGCCCTGATCGACGCGCTCGACGAGATCCTGGGTCCGTCCGACTGACGTTTACCGACAGACCCGAAAGCGCTTGTCGCGCAGTTTTTTCAAACGGGTTTCCAGGCGGACACCTTGACCGGCCGTGTAGCCGGCGCGCATTCGGGATTCGACGTGGCGAATCTGCAGTTTGACCGCTTTGCAGGCCTTCGAATCCGATGCGCGGTCTGCATGCGCGACGGATGCCAGCAGCAACGCAAGCGTCGTAGCCAAAAGGAGTACCCGGTGCCCGTGTGCAGCTTTCATACGCCCAGATTGCCGGATCTCGCCAGGCCAGGCTTCCGGCAATTCTGAGCACATTCCGGAATTAGTTGGCTGGCCGATGGTTTGCTATTCTGCCTCGCCCCGATCTTTGGCAGGGTTCGATGAAAGCCGCCGTTTACGCTGAGTTTCGCCAGCCTCTGACCGTGACCGATGTGCCCGATCCGGTGATCCCACCACATGGCATCGTCCTGGACGTTCGTGCAACGGGCGTGTGTCGCAGTGACTGGCACGGCTGGATGGGTCATGACTCCGATATTCAGTTACCGCACGTGCCCGGTCACGAAATGGCGGGTGTGGTTGCTGAGGTTGGTTCGGACGTCAATCGTTTCCGGGTTGGCGATCGCGTTACGCTGCCATTCGTCTGCGCGTGCGGGGCTTGCCCACAATGTGCAGCGGGGGATCAGCAGGTTTGTGACTTCCAGACACAGCCCGGTTTTACCCATTGGGGCTCGTTTGCCGAGTTGGTGGCAATTCACAATGCCGACGAGAATCTCGTCCTGCTCCCGGAGTCGATGGATTTCGTGACGGCAGCCAGTCTTGGCTGCCGGTTCGCGACGGCGTATCGCGCAGTTGCCGCCCAGGGTCGCACCGGGCCCGGTGAAATCGTTGCGGTGTTCGGCTGCGGCGGCGTCGGCCTTGCGGCGGTCATGATTGCCCGGGCGCTGGGTGCGGAGGTCGTTGCGGTGGATGTTTCCGACGACGCGCTGTCCGCAGCAGCGGCAGTTGGCGCAACACACCTCCTCAAAGCCGCAGGCCTAGACGACGTCGCCAGCGAGGTGCGACGAGTGTGTAACGGCGGTGCCAACGTAACCATCGATGCGCTCGGCAGTCTGCCAACGTTCGAGTCGGCAGTTGCATCGCTGGGCAAGCGCGGCCGACACGTCCAGGTTGGACTCATGCCGGGCCTGGCGCCGCCCGTGCCGGTAGAGCGCTTTATCGCCGAGGAATTGGAGCTTCTGGGCAGCCACGGCATGCAGGCACATCGTTACGCTGCCATGTTCGAGCTGCTGGATCGGAGCAATCTCGACCCAGGTGTATTGGTCACTGAGCGACTGAGCCTGTCCGAGGCGGCAGAGCTGATTGCAAACGAGGACCTGCGGTTGCCGGCTGGCGTTGCGGTCATCGATCGGTTCGGTGACGCGGTGTGAAGTACCTGAGTTCCTCGACCACTGCAGTTTCCATGGTTATCGCGGTCGTGCTCTTTGCGTTGGCGACCTGGATCGAGGGAGACCCGCCGGAGC
>CAZMEA010000001.1:0-13894 GCA_964565135.1 uncultured Woeseiaceae bacterium | reverse complement strand
ATCGCGGTCGTGCTCTTTGCGTTGGCGACCTGGATCGAGGGAGACCCGCCGGAGCCGGACATCCCCCCGCCCGAGGTGACGCCCCAGTTGATTCGTGAGGTCCGGCCGGATACCGCGGTTCGTGACGTGCAGGATGCGGAAAATTGTGAGGCGGCGGAATCTGCGCTCATGGCGCGAGTCGACGCGGCACAGGCGTGCCAGGTCGATGACGATTGCACGATTCTCGACTACGGCTATCCGATTCAGTGCCTGACGTCGATTGCGCAGGACGAGGTAAGCGCCGTGCGCCTGCAGTACCGCCGGTACGAGGAAGCGTGCACATACCGCGTCTACTACGACTGTCCGTCGGAGCCGCTGGAACGCGTCCCGGTTTGTCGGAACAACCGCTGCGAAGTCGAGCTTCGGACCAACGACCAGCTCAAGCAGATGACCCTGGACTACATTAACCGCCAGGGCACCAATTAACGTGCCACCTTCGTTATCGCGGACGTCCGAGCCGGATTCCGACCTGACGCCGGGTCTCGAGCCCGTTGTAAGTGCGGAAACGCGGGTGCTCGTTCTCGGCAGCCTGCCGAGCCAGGCATCCATCGAGGTGCAGCAGTACTACGGTAACGTTCGTAACGCGTTCTGGACCGTTATGGGAACGCTGGCCGGTGCCGGCCCGGAGCTGCCGTACACGCAGCGACTGCAACGTTTGCGCCTGGCAGGAATCGGTCTCTGGGATGTCCTGGCGGCGGCCGTGCGACCGGGCAGCCTGGATTCGCGTATCGACGTAACGACAGCCCGAACCAACGATTTTGGCGGGTTTCTGGATGACTGCCCGTCGGTCCGCTGCATCGGCTTCAACGGCAAGACGGCGGGGCGATTGTTTCGGGCTGACGCTGGTGCCATGCGCGCCGTGGACCTGCACCGGGTCAGCCTGGTGGATCTGCCGTCAACGAGTCCGGCACACGCATCCATGACCGTCGACGCGAAGTGCCGCCGCTGGTCCGAACTGATAGCGTGTCATCTAGAACATGAGTAGCGGGTGCTGCATCGGTACCCACAGGGATTACACAGAGAAAAGGGGAGAACAATGATTGGCTACGTAACGCTTGGCACGAACGACATTGAAAAGGGCGCGGCGTTTTATGACGCGTTGTTGGGTGAGCTCGGAGCAAAGCGCTTCATGGAAGGCGAGGGCTTCATTGCCTGGGGTGCATCACCGAACACGCCGGGCATCGGCCTGACCAAACCGTTCGACGGAAACGCAGCTACCGTCGGTAACGGCACGATGGTGGCACTCGTTGTGGATTCGCCGGAGAAAGTCGACGCGCTGCACGCCAAGGCCATGGCGCTCGGTGGTAAGGACGAAGGCGCGCCCGGTGCCCGATCCGAGCAGTTCTACGCCGGATATTTTCGGGATCTCGACGGCAACAAGCTCAACGTGTTCTGCATGACCCAGTCCGGCTAGACGCGCAACGGACGGGCGCTGACAGCACGCTGCTCAAACGGCGCTGTCGTCAGTTTCTCCGGTTCGGATCCGGACGACCTGCTCGAGATTGGTGACGAAAATCTTGCCGTCGCCCACCTTGCCGGTCTTGGCGCTGTCGACGATGGCCTCGACCACCTGGTCGAGCCGATCGTCGCTGATGGCGACCTCGATCTTCGCCTTGGGCAGGAAATCAACGACGTATTCGGCACCGCGGTACAGCTCGGTGTGGCCTCGCTGACGGCCGAATCCCTTGACCTCAGTAACGGTCATTCCCTGAACGCCGACCTCAGCCAGTGCATTACGTACGTCGTCCAGTCGGAACGGTTTGATTATCGCGGTTACTAACTTCATCGGACTCCCTTTGCTGTCCGGAATCGGGTTTGGTCTATACCTACAACAACACGGTGCCGCCGTCGACCATCACGGTCTGTCCCGTCGTCATCCGGCTGTGATCGCCGGCGAGAAACATCACCGTTCCTACGATGTCGTCTGGCTCCAGCGGCTTGCGCAGGGCCTGCTGCGACAGCGTTACATCGATGACCTTGTCCCGTTTGTCGCCGAACACCTCGGACGTCGCTTCCGTATTCACGACGTTCGGGGCGACCGAATTCACACGGACGCCCCAGCGGCCGACTTCGCGCGCCAGGCCGCGGGTCAGGCCTATGACCGCAGCCTTCGACGTTGTGTAGTGAAGCCCGTTCGGCATGCCATACGTCGCCGCCAGGGAGCTGACGTTGACGATGGCACCGGACTTCTGCTCACGCATGGATGGCATCACGGCTCGACACATATTCCAAAGCCCTTTAACGTTGACCGCCATCACGCGGTCCCACTCGGCTTCATCGAGCTGTTCGAAAGGGGCAAACGTCAGGCTGCCGTAAAGTGCCGCATTGTTGATCAAAATGTCGATCCGGCCGAACTGATCCATGGTTTTGGCAGCAAGGTCCTTGCAGCTTTCCAGAGACGTCACGTCGGTCTCGGCGGCGATAACTGCGGCTCCGGTCGACCGCAAGGCTTCCAGCGCCTCAGTACAGTTTCTCACGTCGCTGATCGCAACGCGTGCGCCCTCGGCGGCAAACGCCTCGGCGTAACGGCGACCAAGGCCGCGTGCCGCGCCGGTAATCACGACCACTTTGTTCGCGAAGCTCACTTGCCGTCACCTGCGCACAGCGCCAAAACAGACCGCAATGCTAACAACGCGTTCATGCCGGCGGTAGCGCAACATTCTTGTAGAATACCCCGCAGCGGCGATTCGGCCGCCAGGATCTGACAGCGACGCTCCCGACTATGGCAACAGGATTCAATTCGACTGAGTGGCACGAAGCCGTTGCCGCACTCATAGACGCGTCGAGCAGTCAGACGATGGCGAGTGCGCTGACCGGTGCCGTCGACCTGCTCGTGGAGAACGACGGTAGCTGCCTGATTGCGTTTCACCGGGACGCCGGTCCGGATGTCCTGCATCACACACTGGAGCCAAAGCTCCGGAAGCACTATCTGGATCGGTACCTGGCCGGTCCCTATCTGCTCGATCCGCTCTACCAGATGGCCTTTGACGACGATCGGCCAGCCGCATGCCGGTTTCGGGACAAGGAACCGGATCGATTCCGTTCGAGTGAGTACTACCGTCAGTACTGCGAGCGCACGCACCTGCTCGATGAAATGGACTACTTTGCCGAGGTGTCGAGCGACACGACGCTCGTCCTGGTCGTCGGACGCCGAGAACGGCGTTTCCCGCGAACCGAACTCGACCGATTGGAGATGGTGTCGCCGACGGTCATCGCGGCGCTGAATCAGATCTGGGCGCGGCGCGACTCGGTCGTCGCGGCGGCCGGTCAGGACAACGACGTGCACCGCCGTCTCACCGACTGCTTTGAAAAATTCGGTGAAGCTGTACTCACAGAGCGTGAACGGGAGATCAGTCAGCTGCTCCTGCGCGGGCATTCGTCGAAATCAGTGGCGCGGGAGCTGGATATCGCGCCGGGTACGGTGATGGTTCACAAGCGAAACCTTTTCAGCAAACTCGGCATCAGCTCGCAGTATCAGCTCTTCTCGCTCTTCATCGACGACCTCGGCAAATAGGCGCCGAACTACTCCAAAGTCGGTACCGGCGATACGGTATTCAGACCCACAGGGCGCCTGCCGACAATGCAAATACGGCATTGCCAGATACCACCGCGGGACGTCCACATTATGTTCGACTTCGATTTCGGTCTTGGCGAAGACATCGACATGTTGCGTGAATCCGTTCAGGGATTTGCCCAGTCAAACATAGCCCCGAGAGCTGCCGACATTGACCTGTCGAACGCATTCCCGCGAGACCTTTGGCCGCTGCTTGGCGAGCTCGGTTTGCTCGGCATTACGGTGGAAGAGGAGTTCGGTGGAGCAGGGCTTGGCTACCTGGCACACGTGATTGCCATGGAAGAAGTCAGCCGCGCGTCGGCATCGGTCGGCCTGTCGTATGGCGCGCACTCGAACCTGTGCGTCAATCAGTTGCGACGCTGGGGGACGGCCGAGCAGAAGCAGCGATTTCTGCCACGACTGGTGTCGGGTGAGCACGTCGGTGCGCTCGCGATGAGCGAAACGGGTGCCGGTTCCGACGTCATGGGTATGCGAACGCGAGCCGTCCGGGACGGCGACAACTACGTTCTCAACGGCCGCAAGATGTGGATAACGAACGCTCCTGAGGCAGACGTTGCCATCATCTATGCCGTTAGCGGCGGTGACGACGAGAAGCCTCGTCTGAGTGCGTTCCTTGTGGAAAAAGGCACGCCAGGATTCGCTACTGCACAGAAGCTCGACAAGCTCGGCATGCGGGGTTCGGATACGTCTGAAATTGTGCTCGAAGACTGCGTCGTTTCGGCCGAGAGCCGCCTCGGCGAAGACGGCAAGGGTGCAGCAATACTCATGAGCGGTCTGGACTACGAACGTGTCGTCCTGGCTGCCGGCCCGCTTGGCATTATGCGCGCCGCTGTCGATATCGTCATGCCGTATGTGCACGAGCGAAAGCAGTTCGGCCAGCCGATCGGCACATTTCAGTTGATGCAGGGCAAGCTCGCGGATATGTACTCGACGATGAACGCCTGTCGCGCGTACGTCTACGCGGTCGCCGCCGCCTGTGATCGCGCCGAAGCCACGCGATTCGACGCGGCCGCCTGCATTCTGCTCGCGGCAGAGAAGGCAACATGGATGGCCAGCGAGGCGATACAGGTGCTCGGTGGCAACGGGTATATCAACGAATACCCCGCCGGTCGCTTGCTGCGCGACGCGAAACTCTATGAAATCGGCGCGGGGACCAGCGAAATCCGCCGTATGCTCATCGGGCGCGAGCTCTTCGAGGCTACCGGCTGACGGTCGCAAGCGCGAAGACATGCCGAAAATTCAGAGTAAGGCCAAGCCGGACAGCGACGAGTTTCAGCGCAACGACGAGGCCAATCGCAAGCTCGCTACAGACCTCGCCGAGGTCAAGTCGCGTATCGAGATCGGGGGCAGCGAGACTGCGCGGAACAAGCATCTCGCGCGGGACAAACTGCTGCCCAGGGATCGGGTTCGCAGGCTGATCGATCCGGGCGGGCCCTTCCTTGAGATTGGCCTGCTGGCTGCCTACGGCATGTACGACGACGATGTGCCGGCGGCCGGGCTAATCGCCGGCATCGCCGAAGTCAACGGCGTTGACTGCATGATCGTGGCCAATGACGCAACGGTGAAGGGAGGCACTTACTACCCCCTGACCGTGCGCAAGCATCTTCGTGCGCAGGAGATCGCGGAACAGAATGGTCTGCCGTGCATCTACCTGGTCGATTCCGGCGGCGCGTTCCTGCCCAAGCAGGACGAGGTTTTTCCGGATCGCGACCACTTCGGCCGCATCTTTTTCAACCAGGCTCGCCTGTCGGCGCAGGGTATCCCGCAGATTGCCGCCGTTATGGGGTCCTGCACCGCGGGCGGCGCTTACGTCCCGGCAATGTGCGATGAAGCCATTATCGTACGGCGCCAGGGGACCATATTTCTGGGTGGGCCGCCATTGGTGAAGGCGGCGACCGGTGAGGTTGTCGACGCCGAGACGCTGGGCGGCGGGGACGTGCACAGCCGTATCTCAGGCGTTACCGATCATCTGGTCGAGGACGACGAGGCAGCACTCGACAAGGTGCGCGACATCGTTGCGAGCCTCAATTGGCGAAAGCAGGCGGCGGTTGCCACCCGCGATGTACGCGAACCCGCTTATCCGATCGACGAGATCTACGGCATCGTCTCCCGGGACTATCGTTTTACGTACGACGTTCGGGAGGTCATTGCCCGCCTGGTGGACGCGTCGGAGTTCCAGGAGTTCAAGGCACTGTACGGGCCGACGCTGGTTTGCGGCTTTGCATATCTGTATGGCTACCCGATCGGCATTCTGGCGAACAACGGCATCCTGTTTTCGGAGTCTGCGCAAAAAGGCGCGCACTTCGTTCAGCTGTGCAATCGCCGGGGCGTTCCGCTGGTGTTCCTGCAAAACATTACCGGCTTTATGGTTGGCAAGAAGGCGGAGCATGGCGGTATCGCGAAGGACGGTGCCAAGATGGTCAACGCTGTGGCGACCGCTACCGTGCCCAAGTACACGGTGATCATCGGCGGATCGTTTGGCGCTGGTAACTATGCGATGTGCGGGCGGGCGTATGATCCGCGCCTGATGTGGATGTGGCCGAATGCACGTATCTCCGTGATGGGCGGCGAGCAGGCCGCCACCGTTTTATCGACCGTAAAGAAAGACGGTATGGCTGCCCGTGGCAAGGAGTGGCCGCAGGCGCAGCAAACCCGTTTTGAAAACAACATCCGCAAGCAATATGAATCCCAGGGCCACCCCTACTACGCGAGTGCACGGCTGTGGGATGACGGGGTCATAGACCCGGTCGATACTCGTCCGGTCCTTGGTCAGGCGATTTCGGCCTCCATGAACCGATTCCGGGACGGTGAGTCTCCCTACGGCATCTTCCGCATGTAGCGTTGGGCGCCGTGCATCTGCGCTATGATCGGGCCTTTGCCAGTCAAGACGAGCGCACATGTCAGACCTCAAGGGAAGAACACTCTTTATCACCGGCGGCAGCCGCGGAATCGGCCTTGCTATTGCACTGAGAGCCGCTGCAGATGGTGCAAACATCGTGATCGCGGCGAAAACCTCGGAGCCACATCCGAAGCTGCCAGGTACGATTCACACGGCAGCCGCCGACATCGAGTCGGCCGGTGGACAGGCACTGCCCGTCGTATGCGACATTCGCTCGGAAGACAGCGTACAGGCGGCTGTCGACGCCGCAGTGGAGCGTTTCGGCGGCATCGATATCTGTGTCAACAATGCCAGTGCTATATCCCTGACGCCGACTCCGGCAACGCCGATGAAGCGCTTCGACCTGATGCACCAGGTCAACACTCGAGGCACCTTCCTGGTCTCCCAAACCTGCTTGCCGCACCTGGCAAAGGCGGACAACCCCCACATCCTGAATGTTTCTCCACCGTTGAACATGGAAGAGCGCTGGTTCGCGCCGCACGTCGCGTACTCCATTGCCAAGTACGGTATGAGCCTGTGTGTCTTGGGTATGGCCGGCGAGTTTCGCGAGCAGGGGATCGCCGTCAATGCGCTCTGGCCACGTACGGCCATCGCGACCGCCGCGGTGCAGAACCTGCTCGGCGGCGACGAGATAGTTCGGCGGTCGCGAAAACCCGACATCATGGCGGACGCGGCTCACGTTGTGATGACGAAACCGAGCCGGGAATTCACTGGCAATTTCTGCGTCGATGATGAGACGCTCGCCAGTGTCGGTGTCACCGACCTGTCGGGATACGCCGTAGATCCTGCCGCCGAACTGGTGCCCGATTTCTTTGTCTAGCGGCACGTCATGACCACCCGACAGGCACAGTTCGAAGGTACGCGAGAAGTTCGATCGGCTCACCGCTTTGATTCCTCACGGCTGGACGAGTATCTGCGTTCGCACCTGGAGGGCTACGCAGGTCCGCTCACCGTGCGCCAGTTCAAGGGTGGTCAGTCGAATCCCACCTATCTGCTGGAAACCGGCGGCGCGAGCTACGTCATGCGCCGCAAGCCGCCCGGCGAACTTCTGAAGTCAGCGCACGCGGTCGACAGAGAGTATCGCGTGATCAGCGCGCTGTACGCCGCAGGGTTTCCCGTGCCGCGACCGTATCTGCTGTGCACGGATGAAGACGTCGTGGGCACCATGTTCTACGTCATGGAGTTTCTCGACGGCCGCATCGTATGGGATCTCGATCTGCCTGACTTCTCGCCCGACGAGCGTGCGGCGGTTTACGACTCTTTGAACGAGACCATCGCCGCGCTGCACAGTTTCGATCCGGCGTCGCTCGGGCTCGCAGACTACGGCAAGCCCGGTAACTATTTTTCCCGGCAGATTTCACGCTGGAGCCGGCAGTACGAGGCGTCGGCGACACAGGTTGTGCCGGCGATGGATCGCCTCATCGCCTGGCTGCCGGAAAATATCCCGGACGACGAGTCGACAAGTCTGGTGCATGGCGACTTTCGCCTCGACAACGTGGTTCTTCATCCGCAAGAGCCGCGCGTCATCGGCGTGCTGGACTGGGAGCTATCGACGATTGGCCATCCACTCGGGGATTTCACCTACCACCTGATGGCCTGGCAGATGCCGGATATCGGCATCGGCTCGACGGGCCTCGCCGGCAAGAATCTGTCTGAACTCGGCATTCCGGACGAGGACACGTACATCGCACAGTATTGCGACCGAACCGGCCGGGATGGCATCAGTCACCGAAACTTTTATTCCGCGTACAACTTTTTTCGCATAGCGGCCATTCTGCAGGGTATAGCCGGCCGGGTGCGCGACGGCACCGCTGCCAGTGCTCACGCCGATCGGGCGGCCGACGCTGTGCCGCCACTGGCCGGGATTGGTCTGCGCTTCGCGGAAGAGGGTTAGGGCTCAGGTCGTGAGCGCGGCAAGGCGTTTCGCCAGCACCAGCGCAGTTTCAGTCTGATCGTAATAGCCGGGGACCCGACCAACGACCTCGTAGCCGAGGCGCTCGTAGAGCGCGTGTGCCGGTTGGTTGTTCACGCGGACTTCCAGTCGGATCTGACGCATCCCGGCCGTTCGGCAAGACGACTCGAGCCAGGCAATGAGCTCCGTTGCGATGCCTTTTCTTCGATAGAACGGATCCACGGCCAGCAGGTGCAGATGCGCATCCATGTCACCGAACTTCATGATCGCGAAGCCGGCGATCTGGCCTTCGATGCTGGCAACCAGGACCATCGTCTCGATGTCGTCGATCGATCGCTTGACCCGTTCCGGTCGCCAGCGCCACCGCAGACCATGTTCGACATGCAGGCGCGACATTCGGGCGATGACGCTCGCCTCGGAACGGTGCGCCTGGCGCAGTGTGGTCGTGCCCTTCGACAGCATGATGGCCAAGCTCCTTGCCTGGTCGACATGCTACGTCATCTTGCCGCACTCGGGCCACACCCCTAGAATCCCCAGCCTTCCAGTCATTTGCCCTCGCCGGGCCGCGATCCAGGGAGGCAGTCGCGATGGCCATTGACCGCGACGCAATACTCGCGACGCTCGTCGAAGACGAGCCGTGTTCGTATACGGAGACCGATACGATTCTGTATGCATTGGGGATCGGCTTCGCCGCAGATTCCGTCGACACTCGTCAGCTGCCCTACGTGTATGACGGTACGCCGATGCGCACCGTCCCGACGATGGCAAACCGCATGTTAAGCAGCACGTTTCTGCGCGAGTGTGGCTGGGACGGTCGCAAGCTGGCGCACGTCGAAGAGCATCTGGAGTTGTATCGCCCGCTGCCGCCGGCCGCCGAGATGCTTGCCAATCGTCGGGTGCGCGCCGTCGACGACCTCGGCGCCGACATTGGTGCGCGCATAGAGATAGAGGCAGAGCTCCGGCTCGCCAGAGACGACACAGTACTGTTCAACTGCAGCCGTACGATCATTGCACGGAATGATGGTGGTTTCAGTGGGAAGGCCGCAGCGAAAGTGCCGACTCCGCCGAAGCTGCCAAGCCGCGAGCCGGACCTGTACTGTGACATACAAACGGCGCCGAGCCAGGCGCTGCTCTTTCGACTGATCGATTCGAGGCACCCGGTGCACGTTGACCGAAGGAGTGCACAGGCGGCCGGGTTCGACAAGCCGGTGCTGCATGGGCGCTGCACGCTCGGCATTGCCTGTCATGCTGTTCTGAAAACGATCTGCGACTATGACTTCACGTTGATCTCTGGATTCAGCGCGCGATTCACGGAGCCGGTGTTTCCTGGAGATACCATTCGTGTGGAGATGTGGCAGGATCGTGACATCGTGTCTTTCCGCGGGCTCGTGCCGAGCCGCGGAGTTACTGTTCTCGATAACGGTCGCTGCAGTCTGGCGACCTGATGCGGGTGCCTTTGGAGTCCTGTTTGTGAGTGAGCGAATCGAAGTCAACATCCGTGATCACGTCGCCGAGGTCGCGTTGAATCGCCCCGACAAACACAACGCTGTCGACCGAGGCATGTTCGACGCCTTTGGCACGGTTGGTGCCATGCTTGCGAAGGACTCGTCGCTACGGGCGGTCGTCCTGCGAGGCAACGGCAGCAACTTTTGCGCCGGCATCGACGTTAGTACGTTCACCGGCGGCGCGATCGATCCGGGTCTCATGGCGCCGGCCGAAGACTCACCGGCCAACTATTTTCAGCGAGCGGCTTACGTCTGGCGAGAAATGCCGGTGCCGGTCATATCTGCGCTGCACGGCGTGGTCTTCGGTGCCGGCCTGCAGATCGCGCTGGGTACGGACGTTCGTATCGCGGCACCCGATACACAGCTCAGCATCATGGAAATCAAGTGGGGCATCATCCCCGACATGGCGTCCATGACGAGCCTTCCAGCCTTGGTCAGCTATGACAAGGCTGCGGAGCTCACGTGGACGGGGCGCATCATTAGTGGCGAAGAGGCGGCGGATATCGGTCTTGTCACGTCGCTGGCCGAGGATCCTGTGGCCCGTGCGCGTGAGCTTGCGGGTCACATCGCCGCACGGTCGCCCGACGCGGTCCGCGCCGCGAAGAAGCTCTATCTCGATGCGTATGCCGATCGCGATGCGAACCTGTTGCGTCGTGAGGCAGAGCTTCAGTTGGCCGTGATGGCGGGACCCAACCAGGCGGAGGCCGTCACGGCGAACGTTCAGAAGCGCGCGCCGGAGTTCGCAGACAGCACTATCTGATACGTCAGATCGCGGTCGGCGTTCCCGCGATGCCCCGCGTCAGCACGTCCGGAAACTCGGTGACAATGTCTGAGGCGGTTGCCGCGTCGCCGTGATACCACTTCGGTATCCAGTTGATGGCGCCCATGATGGCGTTACCGGTCATGCGAACGTCACAGGGGCGCACGCTGCCATCCGAGATGCCCCGTTCGAGCATTTTTTCGAACGCCCGACTGTGGCGACGTGATATCTGCAGAATTTCTGCGCGGTGCTCCGGATCCAGCGACGGTATCTCGCTGAGGATTGCCACGGGGCCGCGCTCTCCAACCATGATCTCCACGTGATAGCGAAGGTATAGCCGGGCCTGCTCGAGCCCCGTTGTTCCGTCCGCTCTGGCTCTCTGCATCGCTTCTGCGCCGAGTTCGCCGGCCCGGAGGTAGCACTGATAGACGAGTTCTTCCTTGTTGCGAACGTAGTAATAGAGTGCGGCGTCAGTGAGGTCCAGCCGATTTGCCACGTCCTTCAAAGACGTGCCGCTGAATCCTTTCTCGTTGAAGCAGGCAGCCGCGGCCTTGAGGATCCGTGCGCGCTTGGCGCTGAATCGGGATTCGACGGGATCTGTGACCATAGGTATTGAGTTCCGGCTGCGACTGCATTATTTTAATCACGATTAAAATTTTATCAATGCCGGAACTCACTGATTTTCCTCGATAAACGTGCGTCGAGGGGCGGTGAGCCGTCGTTTCGGGAGTGACTGCGATGAGCACGGCTGCGAGCGATTTGCCCGCTGTTCCAGGAAAATCCGATGATTCGCCGCTGCGGTTCGTGACCGCCGCTTCACTGTTCGACGGGCACGACGCCGCGATCAATATCATGCGCCGCCTCATTCAGGCGAAGGGTGCCGAGGTCGTACATCTCGGCCACAACCGCAGCGTCGACGACATCGTGCGCGCCGCGATCCAGGAGGACGCTGACGGCATAGCCATCAGCTCGTACCAGGGTGGCCACAACGAGTTCTTTCGCTACATGGTGGATCAGTTGCGGGCGCAGGGCGCGGGACACATACGGGTGTTCGGTGGCGGCGGTGGCACGATTACGCCGGGTGAAATCGAAGCTTTGATGACCTACGGCGTCGAGCGCATCTATCACCCGAACGACGGTATGTCGATGGGGCTCGAGGAGATGATCGACGATCTCATCGAGCGAACGCGCGAGGCTCGACGCCAGCACCGCGCGCCGGACGCGCCGGACATCGACAATGAGGGGTCGATCGCCGCGACCATGAGTGCTCTCGAGGAAGGGCGCTTCGACGATGTCCAACTTGCCGCGATGCGCAAGAGCTGGTCGCTACGGTCTGCCAGGGTCCCGGTCGTCGGTATCACCGGGACCGGGGGGGCTGGCAAGAGCAGCGTCAGCGACGAACTCCTCAACCGGTTCCTGGCCGCATTCCCCGACCGGCGTGTGGCTCTGCTTGCCGTAGATCCGACCCGACGCCGGACCGGCGGTGCGCTGCTGGGCGACAGGATTCGCATGAATACGCTCCGGGCGCCGCAGATCTATATGCGTTCAATCGCGACGCGTCGTCAGCACCTGGCGACCAGTGCAATGCTCGAGGACCAGGTGCTGTTCCTGAAGTCGCTGGGCTTTGACCTGATCCTCGTCGAGACGGCGGGCATCGGCCAGAGCGACAGCGAGATTGTCGATCTTGTCGATTACTCACTCTACGTGATGACGAGTGAATACGGTGCTGCCAGTCAGCTCGAGAAGATCGACATGCTGGACTACGCCGACATGGTCGTTCTCAACAAGTTCGACAAGCGGGGCGCGGAGGACGCGCTGCGTGATGTGCGCAAGCAGTGGCGAAGGAATCGCGTAGCGTTCGATATGCCCGACGCGCAGGTTCCGGTGTACCCGACGATCGCCAGCCAGTTCAACGATCCCGGTGTCAGTCGAGTCTTCGCCGAGCTCTGCCGACGAGTTGCAGACAAGCTCTCCCTGGACGCGAACACCTGGGATCCGGAACTCGAGCTCTCCGATGCCACGCCGCGCGCGATGGCACTGATCCCGGGAGCACGGGTTCGCTATCTCGCCGAGATCAGTGAGCAGGGTCGCGGGATCAACGCCGATATTGCAGGGCAGGCCGAAGCGGCCAGCCGTCTGCAGGGTCTGTATTGCGCCCTGCGCGAGATTGACGATCCGGAGCTGCCCGAGCGACTGGGCGCCTATTCTTCGGCTGCGCTGGCGGAAAACGCCGATGCGAGCCTGATGAGCCTGCGGCAGCGCTACCAGGCGACCCTGAGCGAGCTCAGCGGCGAGGCGATCGAACTCCTGCGCACATGGCCTGAGCGGCGTGAGGCGACCCGTACCGAGACGTACGCCTACACCGTGCGCGGCCGGGACATCACTGGCCCGAACTATCGCGAGTCACTGAGCCACCTGCAGATACCCAAGATTGCAACGCCGTCCTTTGACGATTGGGGCGCGCAGCTATCGTTCCTGATGAAGGAAAATCTGCCCGGCGCCTACCCGTACACGGGCGGCGTGTATCCCTACCGTCGCGGCGGCGAGGATCCGACCCGGATGTTTGCCGGTGAGGGCACGCCCGAGCGCACCAACCGCCGTTTCCATTTTCTCTCGGTTGGGCAGCCGGCGGCACGCCTGTCGACGGCGTTCGATTCTGTCACCTTGTACGGCGAAGATCCGCACGAACGTCCGGACATATACGGCAAGGTCGGAAACTCGGGCGTGTCTATCGCGTCGGTCGACGATATGAAAAAGCTCTACTCGGGTTTCGATCTCTGCGACCCAACCACGTCCGTCTCGATGACGATCAACGGCCCGGCGCCGATGATTCTGGCCTTTTTCATGAACGCGGCGATCGACCAGCAGGTCGAGAAGCACCTGCGCGAAGCCGGGCACTGGGCGGAGGCGCAGAAAAAGATCGACGCATACTTCTCCGATCGACCGCGGCCCGCTTACACGGGCGATCTGCCGGAAGGCAACGACGGGCTGGGACTCGGGTTGCTGGGCATTTCCGGCGAAAAACTGGTCGATTCCGAGACCTACGCCCGCATCAAGGCTGAGACGTTGGCTTCGGTACGCGGCACCGTACAGGCCGATATCCTCAAGGAGGATCAGGCGCAGAACACCTGTATCTTCTCGACCGAATTCGCGATGAAGATGATGGGCGACGTTCAGCAGTACTTCATCGACAACAACGTGCGCA